>DATLVI010000044.1 GCA_035577545.1 Verrucomicrobiia bacterium | reverse complement strand
GGAGTGGTCTTTCCCGAGGACGACTCGACCCACTCCCCGTTGATAAAATTCTTGTAGCGGCGCGCCTCAGCGGCGGGTTTTGCGGCGCTTTGCGGTTTGTCTGCGAGTGCTTGTGGCGACATGTTTGGAACTCCTCTCGTTGCTCCCTAAAATCTCTGTTGTCAGTTTCTCAACCGCGTCGTACGGGTCAAGTTTTCTCTTGGCGACATCGGTCAGAATGGTTTGCGCCTGTGGCGCTTCGAGCGCACAAAGTATAGAGGCCGTCAGACGTGATTGCAATAGTCGAGTCACCTCGGCGCGGACGGCCCGCGCCCGTCTTTTGACCAGCTCCCTTGAATGCACAAGATATGTGTAGTGGATGTCCATTGCCCCACAAAGGGTTGTGATTCCCTCACCACTCTTGGCGGACGTGTAAATCGTCGGGCGCTCCCATTTGAGCACGCTGTATTGGGGGCCAGTCGCGGGTGTGCGGGCATTGAACAGATCCGACTTGTTGATGACCAAGATGTCCGCAATTTCCATCAATCCGGATTTCGCCCGTTGGATTTCGTCCCCCAACTCGGGCATCAGTACCACGACGACCGTGTCCGCCACTTCCGCGACCTCCACTTCATCCTGCCCCGTGCCGACCGTTTCCACGATCACGATGTCGAACCCGGCGGCGTCGAGCGCGTGGATAATCTGTGGTGTCGAATCGGTCACGCCACCGTGGTGCTGGCGCGTGGCGAGGCTGCGAATGAAAACGCCTTCGTCCTCGCTGTGGCGTTGCATTCGCAGACGGTCGCCCAACAGCGCCCCGCCCGAGATCGGGCTGGTTGGGTCGATCGCGATGACAGCGACGGTTTTGTGCTGGCGGCGCAGATTGTCGATGATTCGGTCGATGAGCGAACTTTTTCCGACGCCGGGTGGGCCGGTGATGCCGAGAATGCGGGCGTGGCCCGTCCGCCGGTAGAGTTCCGTCGGCAACGGCTCGCCACCTTCGAGGCGGGTCACCAGCTTGGTGAGTTCCTTGCCACGCATTTTCATCGGCGACTCTTGATGATGAATTCCGCGATGCTCGCGATGGTGCTGCCCGGGCCGAAGACTTCCTTGATCCCGAGCTTCTTAAGTTTTTTCACGTCGTCGTCGGGAATAATGCCGCCCGCAAAAACCAGCAGGCCCGTAACTTTTTCTTTCTTCAGCAATTCCATCACGCGCGTGAACTGCGCCATGTGTCCGCCCGAAAGCGAACTCAAGCCGATCACGTCCACGTCCTCTTGTATCGCGGCGGCAACGATTTGCTCGGGGGTGTTGCGGATGCCGGTGTAGACGACTTCCATCCCCGCATCGCGCAGGCCCATGGCGACGACGAGCGCACCACGTTCATGGCCGTCGAGGCCCGCTTTGGCGATGAGGACTTTGAGGGGGCGTTTCATATCGAATGATTCGCCCGGTACTCGCCGAAGGTTCCCCGCAATATCTTGCAGATTTCGCCGACCGTGACGTAGTTACGCACGCAGTCCACGATGATCGGCATTAGGTTTTCTGTGCCTTTGGCGGCTTTCTCGAGTGTTGCGAGGCATTTGCCGACTTTGGCGGTATTGCGTTTCTTGCGCAGCGTGGCCAGGTCGCGACGGCGGCGCGGTTCCAATTGCGGGTCGATCTTTTGCATTTGGATCTTCAACTTTTTGTCGCTGACGCACTCGTTAACGCCGACGATGATCTTCTCTTTGCGCTCGACGGCTTTCTGGTGCTCGTACGCGGCGTGATAGATTTCCTTGTACACGTAACCGCTTTCGATGGCCTTGAGCATCCCGCCCATGTTGTCGATTCTGTTCAGGTATTCGCGGGCCTGCTGGGCGAGTTGATCGGTGAGCGATTCGATGTACGGACTACCACCAAGCGGGTCGGGTTCGGCGGTCACGCCTGATTCGTAGGCGATGATTTGCTGCGTGCGCAAGGCAAGCAGCGCGGATTCCTCGGTGGGCAGGGCGATCGCCTCGTCCTTGGCGTTCGTATGTAAACTTTGAGTGCCGCCGAGCACGGCGGCGAGGGCTTCGAGCGTCGTGCGGACTACATTGTTGTCGGGTTGTTGCGCGGTGAGCGTCGAGCCGGCGGTCTGCGTGTGGAACCGCAACATCATCGAGCGTTCGTTTTTTGCGCCGAAACGGTCGCGCATGATGTGCGCCCAGAGCCGGCGTGCTGCGCGGAATTTTGCGATCTCTTCGAAGAAATTGCTGTGGCAGTTGAAGAAGAATGCGAGGCGCGGGGCGAAGTCGTCGACATTCAAGCCGCGCTCGACACATGTTTGCACGTAGGTGATCCCGTCGGCAAGGGTGAAGGCGATTTCCTGGGCGGCGGTACAACCGGCCTCGCGCATGTGATAGCCGCCGACACTGATCGTGTTCCAGCCCGGCACTTCCTTCGCGCAGAATTCCACGATGTCGGCGATGAGGCGCAGGGAAGGTTTGGGCGGGAAAATGTACGTGCCGCGCGCGATGTATTCCTTGAGAATGTCATTCTGCACGGTGCCGGAGACCTTGGACCACGGGACGTCTTGTTTCTCGGCGACGGCGAGGTAGAGCGCCAATAGGATGCCGGCGGTGGCGTTGATCGTCATCGACGTGCTGACCTTGTCGAGCGGGATGCCGGTGAAAACCTGTTCCATGTCGGCGAGCGACGAGATCGCTACGCCGACGCGACCCACTTCACCAAGGGCCATCGAATCATCGCTGTCGTAGCCGATCTGGGTTGGCAAATCGAACGCCATCGAAAGACCAGTCTGGCCCTGCCCGAGCAGATATTGGTAGCGCTTGTTCGTTTCCTTCGCCGTGCCGAAGCCGGCATACTGGCGCATGGTCCACAATTTCCCGCGATACATCGTTGCGTGAATGCCACGCGTGAAGGGAAACTTGCCGGGCGGTTCGATACGTGAATCCAACTTACTCATTCGAAACCTGCCGATGCTTCTTGCCCGAGTCTTCCAGCTTGTCCATTGAAGTCCACACGTCGTTAGATGACCAATGCGTTAACTGCATCGCTTCAATAAGGTTTTCGGAGACGCAGTCGGGTTGGTGCATTCTGCGGCAGAGGATCGCAACCCTGATGTGCATCATACCCATATCCTTACGTATCACGTCTTCCGTCAATATTGCAGGAGGAATACTGGACCGCCTTGTTGTTTCTAACAATCGCTTATGCGCGCGAAGTTCGTGTTCGAGCAAAGCGCGTGCAACCTCGGGCTTTGAATCCCAATAGCGGTTGATCTCATCGTATTCTTCGGACATTCCTTCCAAAAATCTTCCTTCATTGAGAACGACCGCAGCCTTTCGCGCTTGGCTATTCTTCCAGCTGCAGAACCCGTATCCAACCCACAGGCCGATGATAAGTCCCAAGAGTATTGGGGCGAAAGATACGCGCTTCTTGAGTGGCTCAGTCATGAGGCTCACAGAGTTCCACGAGCACGCCGTGGGCGGATTTCGGGTGGAGAAACGCGATCTTGGCGCCGCCGGCGCCGAGGCGCGGTTGTTCGTCGATAAGATTGACGTTGGCGGACTTTAGTTTTTTCAATTGCTCGATGAGGTTGTCCGTACCGAGGGTCAGGTGGTGGATGCCTTCGCCGCGTTTTTCGATGAAACGATGGATGGGGCTGTCAGGCGAGGTGGGTTCGAGCAACTCAATGGTCATCTCGCCGGCTTTCAGCATCGCCACGCGGACTTTTTGTTCGGGGACTTCCTCAATGTGCGAGAATTTCAAGCCGAGGGTGTCGACCCAGAATTTTTTTGCCTCGTCGATGCTCTTGACAGCAATACCAATGTGGTCGATGCCGTTAATCATATCGCGCCTGCTTTTTTCAAGCGGTCGATGTCGGCGTCTTTGTAGCCCAGGTCGCGCAAGACTTCTTGCGTATGTTGTCCGAGCATTGGCGGTGCGTCGCCGGCGTTGCCGGGGGTTCCCGACAATTTAATAGGCACGCCGGTCATTTTTACTGATTTGAGTTTCGGATGCGGACGCTCGACGACCATTTCGCGGGCGCGCACTTGCGGGTGTTCCAATACCTCGGAGACGGAATAGATGGGGCCGCAGGGAATACCGCCTTTTTC
This sequence comes from Verrucomicrobiia bacterium, assembly GCA_035577545.1. Classification (NCBI taxonomy): domain Bacteria; kingdom Pseudomonadati; phylum Verrucomicrobiota; class Verrucomicrobiia; species Verrucomicrobiia bacterium. Next base: position 199,712 of record DATLVI010000044.1, on the reverse strand, counting down.
CAGGATGGCGAGCCATTCCTCGGCGGTTTTGCCCGAAAAAATCTTTTCCAACACCGGGTGCAACTCGGCGTGGTTCTGGACACGCTTCGGGTTGGTGGCAAACTTCTCGTGCGTCTTCAAGTCCGAGCGTCCGATCAAATCACAGAATTGTTGCCAGAGACGGTCGTTGCCAGCGGCGAGGTTGAACCAACGATCGCTCGCCTTGAAGGTTTCGTAGGGCACGATAGTGGGGTGCTGGTTTCCTTTGCGCGTTGGCGATTTGCCGGTGCCGAAATAAATGCCGGCTTGATACGTGAGGAACGAGACTTGTCCATCGAGCAACGACACATCGACCTTTTGGCCCTGGCCGGTGCGGTTGCGGGCTTGCAGGGCGAGGAGGATGCCGAGAGTAGCGTAGATGCCGGCGGTGATGTCGGCCAGCGACGTGCCCGTTTTGTAGGGTTCGCCCTTGGGGTCGCCGGTGAGGCTCATGATGCCGCTTTGGCCTTGCACGGCGAGGTCGTAGCCGGGGCGGTCAGCCCAGGGACCGGTATGCCCGTAGCCCGTGACCGAGGCGTAGATGATTCTCGGATTCAACTTCACTACCTCGTCGTAGCCGAAGCCGATGCTTTGCAGGTAGTCGCGGCGGAAATTTTCCAACAAGACGTCCGACTGCTGGATGAGTTTTTTCAGGATTTCGCGGGCCTCAGGAGTCTTGAGGTTGAGCGTCAGCGATTTCTTGCCGCGATTGATACTGAGGAAGTACACGCTCTCGCCCTCGAGGAACGGGGGGCCGTAGGCGCGTGTGTCGTCACCCTTGTCGGGGTTTTCGACCTTGATGATCTCCGCGCCGAAATCGCTCAACAGCATGGAGCAATAGGGGCCCGCCAAAATGCGGGAAAGATCCACGACCCGGATACCATCGAGAGGCTTCACGTTGTCAAGGCTAACGATGCACGCTTGTCCCCGCAAGCGTTTTCCGCTACAACCGGGAGTTGAAATGAGAATTTACCCGCTCCTCAGCGTGGCCGTTTTGCTTTCCTTCAGTGCGTACGCCGATTCCCCATCGACCAACCTGGATGCACGGGTAATTCTGCAAAAGGTGCTGGCGAATCGGCCGGCGAAGGATTTTTCCTTGAAAGCCCGCTTGTTCGTGGGAGATGCGGACCCCGTGATGGTGGACATCCTCGTGAAAAATACAGCGACGGAGACGCGCACCATCTATCGTACGCCACAAACCCAGGCGCTGGTCGTCCAGCCCGTGAATGGTGACCCACATTTTTATCTGCGCGGTGTTGGCGAGCTGGCCGGCGCGAAGCGAACGGAGAGGCTGTTGGGGTCGGAGTTCTCGTATTACGACCTGGGGTTGCCGTTTTTGCGGTGGGAGAATCCGAAGCTGCTCGACGCGGACGACCGGGTGCGTGCCCGCGATTGTTTTGCGATCGAGGTTTCGGCGGAGGGCGAGCCGTACACACGCGTCAAGATCTGGATCGACAAGGAGTATTACGCGCTGCTGCGGGCGGAGGCATTTGATAAGAACGAGAATCTGGTGAGACGTTTCGCGGTCACCAGCTTCAAGAAGATCGGCGAGGCGTGGATTCCGCGCGGTTTGGAGGCGGCGGTTTTGCCGCCGGGCCAATCGTTGCCGAACCAACAGAAATCACGCCTGGAGGTATATGAAGGTGATTATGGCACCCAATTGCCCGACGCGTGGTTCGCGCTGGAGGGATTCGCCAAGCCCAACGGCGTCAATGGGGCTGCAGCCCACTGAATCAGCCGAACGTTTCGTGCTTGGCCACCCACTGCATGCCGCGACGTTCCCAATTTCGTAGTTTCATCTGCAGGTGCGAGACCTCGCCGAGGCAGCGGATCTGTTGTTCGATATGCATGAGGGTTCGTTGCATGCTCAGGTCTTTCTCGGCTCTTTCATCACTATTCTTCTTGCCGGGATGGTAGTCGAAAATGTGGAGTTCACCCTCGATATAAACAGAAGAGCCAATTACTTGCACATCAAGCTTCTGGGTGTCGACGTAGTTGCGCACCAAGACACCTTGCACCACCCGCAGAAGTCTGAGTTCCTCGAGAGTCATGGCCCACACTCCGACCGCTGACTGCTGAATGAACCAACGTAGTGTAACGATTTAGGCGGGTGGATGCAAGCCGGAAGCGACTTCTTCACCACGAAGACACGAAGGGCACGAAGATGATCGTTAGACAATTTGGCCGATGACGTGTGTGGAAGTGGGAGAATATTTGCGCCCTGGCAGAAGAGCTTCCAAACCTTCCAAAGCTTCCAAAGTGCGCTCACGGAGTTTTTGGCATCGGGTTAGGATGCCTCCGTGAATTGTGAAGAGACATGGTTGCGAGCGGGACGGTCAGGGTTTTCAACAGATGGGGCGAATCACGCTAGAAATGTGCAATTCTACCAAACGAACCCAATTTTCCCGGGAGAAATTATTGACGGAAGTGGCAGGAAGAGAGATAGTTGGAATGGAAACTGCGATGAAAAACCATTGGGTTCGTTTTGGAAAACGAACCCAATTTTAGGGGGTTTTTAAGAGGGCCGGGTGCCAAAAAAACTGCATCGAGAGAGTACTACAGAGAGCGATTACGGACGGCCACGACCCTTCGGCTTTGCTCAGGACAGGCTCCGCATGGCCCTCCAAACGGCATTTATTAGGTTTCGACCGCCACTTTTTCAGCAGCGGGCGATGGAGAATCGGAAAACGGCGGTTGGGGTACGAGTCCGAGATCTTGAAGCAGCTCGTGATCGGCGTCGGTCTCGGGATTTTGGGCAGTGAGGAGCTTGTTGCCGTAGAAAATGGAGTTGGCGCCGGCGAAAAAGCAGAGGGCCTGGGCTTCGCGCGAGAGGCGGGAGCGTCCGGCGGACAGCCGCACCTTCGCGCGCGGCAGTGCGATGCGCGTCGTGGCGATCAGGCGCACCAGTTCGAAGACATCGACAGGCGGTTGGTCTTCCAGCGGCGTGCCCGGCATGGCCATCAGGCAGTTGATGGGCACGCTTTCGGGTGGCGGATCGAAATTCGCGAGCACTTCCAGCATGCGGAGACGGTCGGCGACGGTTTCGCCCATGCCAATGATGCCGCCGCAGCAGACGGACATGCCGGCGGTTTGCACGGCGCGAATGGTGTCAAGGCGATCCTGGAAAGTGTGAGTGGTGACGATCTGCGGGTAGAACTCGGGGCTGGTGTCGAGGTTGTGGTTGTAAGCGGTGACGCCCGCTTCCTTCAATTGTTGTGCGGCACCGTCGGTAAGTTGGCCGAGCGTGACGCAGACTTCCATGCCCAACTTGCTGACCTCGCGCACGGTCTCCAACACGGAATCGAAAGCCTGCGTTCCTTCGCGGACACCCTTCCATGCCGCGCCCATGCAGAAGCGGGTCGATCCGTTGAACTTCGCGCGGCGGGCCACTTCGAGCACTTCGGCGGTGGACAGGAGGCGTTCGGTTTGCAAGCCAGTGTCATAGCGCGCGCTCTGCGAACAATAAGCACAATCCTCGCTGCAGCCGCCGGTTTTGATGCTCAAGAGGGTGCAGAGTTGGACCTCATTATTGGGCCAATTCTCCACATAAACGGCCCGAGATTGCTGGATAAGGTCGAAAAGAGGTTGCGAATAAATCTGCTGGAGGCGTTCGAAAGGGTAGGATTTCATAGGTCGCCAGCCTCGCAACGCGCTAGCCTGCAATTACTTATACGGTCAGTATGCCCTACCATCAAAAAGAGAGTATTAGAAACCCGCCCGCATTGCAAGTGCGCGGTCGTTCTGTTACCGTATCGCCCCGTTATGGACAAAACCCTCCAGACCATTTGCAACATGCTGCAGAGCCCGGACGGGATGCGGCGTTGCGCGGCGGCGATGGTCATCGCCGAACTGCGACCCAAGCAAGATGGCGTGGTCAAGGCACTGGGTGCGTCCTTGAAAGACGCGAACCAACTACTCACCCGCTACGTGCTGGAAGCGTTTGAGGCGCTCGATTCGCGAGCGGTTGTCCCCTATGTGCTGCCGTTGCTGGAGGCGCCGGAGACCGAAACCAAGTTACGGGCCGCCGCGATCATCGCGCGCACGGGTGGCGAAAACGTCGCCAGCCTCCGTGATCAATTTGCGAAGGCCAATCCCCAGCAGAAGCGAGTGCTGGTTGATATTTTGGCGCGCATCCACAACCGCGATGCGATGCAGCTCATCCTCGATGCGTTGTTCGATCCCGATTTCGAGTTGGTCAAAGAGGCCTGCCAGGCGGTTCGCCGCCATATTGTCGATGCGGCGCCGAAGAACCAGTTGGCCCTGCATAAGCAGGTTGCGAAGTTCATGACTTCATCGCGCGCGAAGAAGAATGACCGGGTGCTGACTTCCTGCCTCTTACTGATTGGGTATATCGGCGCGCCGGATGCGCGGAAGGTTTTGCTGAAGTATACCACGCCGAGGAATCTCGGTTACATCCGCCGCAATGCGCTCATCGGTCTCAAGGGCTTGCAATACACGGGCGCGGCCGTCAACCAGATCGCCCGCCAGATGCTCAAGTACCTCGGCGAACCGGATTACCAGAACATCGTCCAGAACGCGTTGGACATTATCGAGAAGCTCTCGCTCGGCAAGTCGTACGACGCCCAGTGGCGCAAGTTGCTCAAGAGCAAGCACCCGAGCGTCCGCGCGTTTGCCACGCGCAAGCTCGCGTCGAACGACAACGCGGTCACGAACCGGTTGATGATGACGCTGCTGGCCCACCCGGATACGCAGGTCAGCGAAATCGCCGCGGGCGCGCTTGCCCGACACAAGGGCGCGACCAAACTATTGCTCGCCGCGCTGGCTCGTGAACGCAAGTCGGAGCCTGCCTGGCGTTTGGCCAAGATCCTCAAACCGCATGGCCCGTCCGTGGACCGGAAGACGCTCAAGAAATTCGTCGTTCTGGCCGAGCGCGCCATCCAGGCCGGCGATCAACGTTATGAGACGTTGCTTTATTTCCTTCGCAACATCGATCCGAGACTGGCCGACAACGTCTATCGCGAGGTCGGCTTGAAATACAAGAAGGCCCGGAAATGGGCGAAGGCGGTGGATTGCCTGAAGCAGGTGATGCGTTCCGAGGCGTCCGACACGGAATTGCGTTTCGAACTGAGCGTCTGCAACGTCAAACAGTCCGCGAAGGACTTGACGCCGCATCTGCGGGCGGAAGACCAGGCGCTGCGGGGATTTCAGGCGCTGTTGCCGGACAAGGGCTTCAAGCTGTTTGACCGATTGAAGAAGGAAAAGGCGTTGGAAGCGGCCGATCTCTGTTACATCGGGTTCCACTTTAGCGAAGGCACGGGTGAAGAACAAAAGTTTGGCCGCAAGGTTCTCGAATACGTTGCGAAGCGCTGGCCGAAGACCAAGGAAGGCAAAGCGGCCAAAAACAAGCTCAAGCTTCCCCCGCGCTCACAGTCCATTACACCCACGCCCGTCCCACACGCGAGCGTCGAAGACTGATCTCGCCTTCGTCACGCTTTCGGGCGCAATGCGTTCGCGAGCGTAATCCACTGGTCGATGGCCAATTCCTCAGCGCGCGCAGTGGCGGCCACGGAAGCGGCCGCAAACGCCGTGTTCACGTCGCCAAACTTGGCCAACAGTTTATGGAGCATCTTGCGGCGTTGACCAAAGCCTGCGCGCACTATGTCGTGAAACGGCGCGCCAGCCAAAAGTTTTACGCGCGGATCACGTCGCTCCAGGACCACGACGGCACTGTCTACGTGCGGGGCGGGGTAGAAGCATCCCGGCGAGATGACGTGCGCAATCGTGACGTGGTAACTGAGTTGCGTGAACACCGTCAGCGCGCCGTAGTCCTTGTGCCGTGGCGTAGCGGCAAGGCGGTTCGCGACTTCACGCTGCAACGTGAGAACCATCGCACGCGGTTGGTCTTCGCGCTCGACCAGCCGTTCGAGAATCGGCGTGGAGATGTTGTAGGGCAGATTCGACACGACCTTATAGGGCGGGGCGACACGGAAATCAGGTTGCTCCAGGATTTCCACGGCATCGCCCTCGATCAATTCAACACCATCCATGTGGTCGCGCAGATACTGGCAAAGTCGACTATCTTTCTCGATGGCGACAACCTGCTTCGCGCGCGCCACCAATTCGACAGTCAGCGCCCCCAATCCTGGTCCGATCTCCAGTACGGTTTCGTCGCCGCGAAGATCCGCCTGTTCGATAAGAATCCGCAGGATGTTGCCGTCGATGAGAAAGTTCTGGCCGAGCGCCTTGCTTGGACGGATGTCGAATTCGGCGAGAAGTTGACGGACTTGTGTGAGCGTCATTTGTTGGTCGCCAACTGCGCCGCCATATTGATCGCGGCAATCATGCCATCGGGGCGGGCGATGCCTTTGCCGGCAATATCGGGTGCGGTGCCGTGATCGGGCGACGTGCGAATGAACGGCAATCCCAAGGTGAGATTCACGCCATTGTCGAACGCGATCAACTTGAATGGCGCAAGCCCCTGATCGTGGTACATGGCCACGACGACGTCGAACTCTCCGTGTGCGGCGCGATAGAACAGCGTGTCGGCGGAGTGCGGTCCGCTGACATCGATCCCGCGGCGCTCGGCGCGTTTCACCGCCGGCCCGATGATGCGCCGTTCCTCGTCACCCAGCAGGCCGCCTTCACCGGCGTGGGGGTTGAGTCCGGCGACGGCGATTCGCGGGCGACGGACGCCGAACCGATGGCAGACTTGGTTTGATAATTCGATCACTTCCACAATCTTGCGCGCGGTAATGAGCTTCGCGATGTCACGAAGTGGTGCATGCGTCGTTACCAGCGCCACGCGCAATGGTCCGCCCGCGAGCATCATGGCGAATCGGCGGGTGTGTGAGAGATGAGCCAATAGTTCTGTCTGGCCTGTGAACGGATAGCCGGCGCGGTGCAAGAGGTCCTTGGTGATCGGTGCAGTGGCAAGCGCGGCGAGATCGCCGGTGAGGCACCGTTTGGCGCCTTCGACAACCCACTCCACAGCATCGGCGCGCCGTTTCGCGCTGGGGTTGCCGATGACCTCGTAATCGAAACGGCGATTGAGCCGGCCCGATTTCAGCGCCTTGGCCACGACCTCCGGCCCAATGCCCGCAGGGTCGCCCAGCGTGATCCCAATGCGGGGACGATTTCGCATTTGCTTAGAAAAGGTGTATGTAGGCCTTGGCGCGGAGGTCTTTGACCCAGTCCTCTTGCATCCTGGCCCGTTGCTGTTGGAGGAGAATCTTCTCGATATCGTCGCGCACCTCGGCCAGCGCGACCGTGTGCGCCGGCTTCACGTCTTCGACCTGGAGAATATAGTAGCCCTCCGCTGTCTCGATAAGGCGGCTATGCTGGCCGGCTTTCAGCGAGAACGCGATCTCGTTGAGTTCCTTGCGCAGGACGTCCTTGCCGATCCAGCCCCAATCGCCGCCCTCTTTCGCTTCCTTGCCTTCGGAGTAGACGCGGGCCATGCTTTCGAAGCTGTCGCCGGCATCCAGTTTCGCCAGGATTTCTTCTGCAAGCTTGCGTTGCAGATCGACCGGGGCCGGGGTGGCTGGCTCCCTGGCGATTACCGAAGTGTTCGTCTCGCTGGCGGAAGCGGTGGTCGCCGCATTCGTCACCAGAGCATCGGCGGCATTTGTCACCACCATCGTCGCCAGCGAAACCGCTGTGGTCAACGTAATGGCGGTGGCTTGCAAATTCGTGGCCGCATTGTTCGTCTCTGAGGTGGTCTGCAACAGCTCGTTTGTCGGGGCCGGCGGCACCGGTTCCGCAAGGCTTGCGGAAGGAACGGGCTCGCCGCGCTTGATGAAGATCATGCGCAGCTTGATCTGTTCGCCGACTTTGTACTGATCGAGGTTCTCGCTGTAGTATTTCTCCATCTTGTGCGGAGAGACCACAACAGCCTGCTGCGTTTTGTGACCGCGCATGGCCTGGATGATCACGCGTTCGCGCACCTGGTCGCGGTATTGCGATAAGGTGAGGTTCTCGGCTTCAAGCGTTTTTACGAACGCGGCGCGGTTGCCGCCGTAGTCGTTCGAGATGATATCGTTGATCTGTTGCTCGATGACGGTCTCCGGGATCTTGTAGCCCTTCTCCTTGAATTCCTGGATGATCAGCGCGCGCTCAATGAGCTGGTTGAGAGCATCCATTTCCGCTTTGCGGACTTGATCGACCAGGTCCTGGCCGGAGAAGTTGCGGCGGAGTTGTTGCGCGACCGGCTGGACGAAACTGCGGACCTCGCTGTAGGTGATGATCTTGTCGTTGACGATGGCCGCGACGCCATCGACGATTTCCGCGGCCGGTGACGCACAGGCAATCACCAGCATTGCGACCGTCAGTACTGCAAACTGTCGCCTCATGACACCCTTTCGTGACGACCGGAATTCAATCTTGCCAAAACGCTCGCGTTCTTTTTCAGGAACAGCACGAGTTCCTCGATCCTTTCGACACTGGCGGAGCTGAGGTGGTGTTCAATCCCCTCCAAATCGAGTTGCGCTGTGTGACGGTCCACGCCCAACAACTCGAAAAACTCCTCCAGCACCCGATGCCGGCGACGCACGGCACGCGCGATCCCCTTGCCCTTGGAGGTCAGCACGAGGCCGCGATATTTCTCATAACGAACGAAACCGTGTTCACCCAGCTTCTGGACCATCTGTGTCACGGAGGCCTGCCGGATGCGCAGGGAACGCGCGATGTCCACCATGCGGGCGCGTCCCTTGTCCTCGGTCAACTCGTAGATGCGCTCCAGGTAATCCTCGGCGCTCTCGGAAGTCTTCGGCATGGAAGCGGAGCATAACCAAAGGAACGGGTCGGCGCAAGCGTTGTGGGCCGAAGTAACTTCACCGAAGCAACCGGCAATCCGGGCTTCATACTTTCGGCCCAGCGGCTACGATTTCCGCGGAGACGCCCTGAAACTGCTCGAAGTTCCTTACGAATTTGCCCGCCAGGTCCTTCGCGCGGTGGTCGTAATCAGCCGCATCCTTTGCGCCATACCGCGGCGCGAGCAGTTCGGGCGGCACACCCGGCAGGGCCTTTGGCACTTCAAATCCAAACGTGGGGTCTTTCTGGAATTGCGCCTTGTCCAGCGTGCCGTCGATGATCTGTGTCACGTTGTCGCGATTGATCTTCAGCGAGATGCGCGGGGCCTGGCCGAACGCGTTGCCAACCCAGCCCGTGTTGAGCAGATAACAGTGGGCATCGTGTTTGCGCATTTTTTCCGCGAGCAACTGCGCGTACGTCTGCGGCGGCAGCGGCAGGAATGGCGCGCCGAAGCACGCCGAGAAGGTCGGCGCCGGGTCTTTGCCCATGTTGGCTTCCGTGCCCGCGAGCGACGCGGTGTATCCGGCCATGAAATGATACATGGCCTGCGAGGGGGTGAGCCGCGCGACGGGCGGCATTACGCCGAACGCATCGCATGCCAGGAAGACGATCGCCTTCGGATGTCCACCCATGCCGCTGGGCACCGCGTTGGCGATGTAATCCAGTGGATACGCGCAGCGCGTGTTTTCCGTGAGTGAGTCGTCCATGTAATTGGGTTCGCCCGTCGCCGGGTCGATCACCACATTTTCAATCACCGACCCGAATCGGACCGCGTCCCAAATGAGCGGCTCCCGTTCCTTCGTCAGTTTGATGCACTTGGCGTAACAGCCGCCCTCGAAATTAAACACGCCGTGATCGCTCCAGCCATGCTCGTCGTCGCCGATCAACCCGCGATTCGGATCGGCCGACAGGGTGGTCTTGCCTGTGCCACTCAGTCCGAAGAAGATCGCCACGTCGCCACCCTTGCCGACGTTGGCCGAGCAGTGCATGGGGAGCACGCCCTTTTGCGGCAGTACGTAGTTTAACACGGAGAAGATGCTTTTCTTCATCTCGCCGGCATATTGCGTCCCGCCGATGAGTACAATTTTGGTCGAGAAATCCACAACGATGAATGTTTCGCTATTGAGCCGGTGCTTTTTGGGGTCGGCGACGAACTGGCTGGCATTGATGACGGTCCATTCCGGTACGTGGGTCTCGAGTTGTTCGGGCGTGGCGCGGCGGAAAAGCTGTTTCACAAAGAGATTGTGCCAGGCAAACTCGGTCACGATGCGGATGGGCATCGTGTAGCGCGGATCGGCGCCCGCAAAACCGTCCATGACGAACAACTCACGACCCTGCAGGTAGGCAAATACCTCTTGTCGCAGCGCGAGGTAGTTTTCCTCGGTCATGGGCTGGTTGACCTTGCCCCACCAAATCTTGTCCTTGGTCGATAGCTCTTCCACCGTCCATTTGTCGCGCGGCGAACGACCCGTCCGCTTCCCCGTCAATGCATTCAGCGCGCCGCTGCTGGTCAGACGGCCTTCGCCGCGTCGGATCGCCTCCTCGACCAACAGCGCCACCGCCAGGTTCCAATGCACCTTGCCCGCGCCCACAATACCGTGATTTTCCAGACCGTAATGACTCATGAGATTTTCCTCGCGAAAGGGTTTTCCAGCCGTAACTGCGACCGCACGATTTAGACGGAAAGTTTCTGAACACGCAACTGAAAAAAGTCATACTATGCTCATAAGACCGCATTTCATCATTAGCACCAACTCCATCGGCTAGGCGTGGCCGCCGGGTGTGGGATCGCGTCCTAATTTGCGTCCGCCGACTGTAGCCGAAGCGTAAGCTTCGGTGGTGGCGATGCGGCAGATTAAGACACTGCCCAGGGGACGCAAATGCTTTGGCGGTGGCAGTGCCTTTCTGCAGCAATATTTCTCTCAAAACGGATCCACTTTCGTTTGAATCGACTCAAAAGACCCCGAAATTGGGTTCGTTTTTCCTAAACGAACCCAATTGCAAACCGTACTGCAAACGGCACAAAGTTCAGCAGATAAAGTACATACATCAAAAAGTCCGCGAAAATAAATTGGGTTCGTTTCGCAGAAACATATGCCGGGTCCTTTACGCGCCCCTAACCACAACAACCCTGACAGACACTCCCTACCTTGGCCTTGATAGCGTCCTCGCGAAAGAGGCTCCCTTCTCAAAGAACTGCGCTGACTATACCTGTCCCATAACACCGTGTCCAGTAAAATTATCAATTAACGATATAATACCGCGGCGTGGCTGTGCGATACACCGTCGTTCAAGCGCGGTAGTTCGCGGGGATGGGGGTTCAATGGCCCGTGCTGTGCGATTTCGCCCGAGCGCACCGCGCAACAGAAAAAAACGCCATCATGCGCGCCACTCTCGGCAGCATTTGCGGCATTTCCAGCCATTCCGCGGAATTGGAATCGGGATGCCCAGCACGAAGAGCGAGCCCATGGCGAAGCGATGCCAAATACGCTCGTGAATCACATCCGCAGCTCCGCAGCGCGGACACCGAGGTCGCTGTTCTTGCTCTGCCGGTTCTACTGGCACTCCCGAATCGTCCTGGACTAATCCCGTCGTAAGAATCTCCCGCGCTAGCGTTGCCTCGGACTGTCGCACGCGAAGCTTTATCCCACCCATCATGAGTGAGTAGAACCAGTCCAAACTGACGATTTCTTCATCCACCAGCGCGCAATCAATTCCAGCCCCTTCCAAAGCGCACTTGGCGACGTGCGCGTCAGCCGATAAATCGAATCGGGCTACCGTCACCGGTTGGTCGAGAAGTTCTACACCCATGACACGATCCTCCATCTACTGTCCGTAAAAACTGTCAGCCTTGACCCCGGTTTCATTCCTAACCCGCGCCGTAATCGCGTCCACTTCCGCATTCGACAGTGCGGACACAAACTGCCAGGCGGGAACACCATCCACGACCGTCATCGCTTTGCGGGCGACCGTGTAAACCTGGACGAGTTTGATGTTGCCGATCTCGTGGAGGCGCCGGCAATACGCGGTGATCTCATCCTCGCTCGGGCCGACATCGCGAATCTTTAGGAACAGGCTTTGGATGACGATTGGGCGAGCCTTTGCGGCCTCGGTGATGTTCCTCAGAATGCGTGTGAACGGAATCTTCGTGCGGTTGACGAGTTTGAAGTAGTCTTCCGTGCCGGCATCGAGTTTCGCCCAAACCTCACCATTGTTGGCGTCCATGATTTCGAGGCCGCGCTTCACATCCGGGCGATCCAGGCCGCCCGCGTCGGTAATGAGAACGATCTTCGCGTCGGATGGCTTAACGCGCGCGATCATCTGGATCGTCTCGGAGAAGTTCGATAGCGTGGTCGGCTCGGCGTCCCCGCTCAGAGCAATGTCATTCAAACGGATAAGTTCGCGGGGGACGGAATTGAATGGCGGGTGCTGCGCGATTTCGCCCGAGCGCACCATCTCCAGCATCTCGCGCAATTCCTCTTCCGCGACGGCCAGGTCAAACTTCTTCACCGTCGACTCGGTCGTGCGATCCACCTGGCAATAGATGCAGTCGAAGTTGCAGGCTTTGTCGGGATTAACATTCAGACCGATGGAGATTCCATGACTGCGCCGTGAGAGTACGGGATAGACGTACTTGAAGTCCTCAAAACGACGCGAATGCTGGCGGTGTGCCGCGAGAATAGTCACGCCGCTATTTTAGCTGCGAGTGACCATGAAAGCCAGCCGTTCACGAGAGTCGGCAGCCTGGGGTGCCAGTGCGGCTTTGCCCAGTACCTTGGCGATGATCGGTTCTAGCGTTGCCCGTGCTGTTGCATCGTTTGGCGCTAGAAGACGGTCGTTGGCGAGAACGAGAATCTCTTTCGTGTCGAACTTGAGGCCGTCCAACTTGGGTTCTGATTCCAGGAGTTTGCAGGCTTGCAGGGCTGTTTCCGTTACGCTCTTCAGGTTCGCTTCGAACCCACCCTCAAGCGGTCGCTTGCGGTAATAGAACAGGCCGAGTCGTCCGCCTTCCTGGTCCATGCTGAAGTTGCCTTCGTGCGCGACGAGCAGGATGCCGGGACCGTTGTGGACGTGCGAGTAATCGTGCACGTCGATCAATTGATGGCCCGCGACCTTCTGCTGTTGGATCCAACCATGAAACACGGGAATGAAATCGCGCAGGTTTACCGCCTGCGGGTTGGTGACGAATAACTTGATGCCGATTTTGTAAAGGTCCATGTCGAATCGTCTTCCATTACTTCAGAATCTGGCTCAACTGCGCCGCCTTTTGTTCGCGCAGTTTGTCGGCGCAGGCGTGTGCGGCCTCGATGAATAATTGCGCCTCCTCGATGAGCCGATGGACTTCGTCGTGGTCATAGCGCGACGGCGGATTCTCATGTCGACGGAAAAAATCCTGGGCAAACTTGCCACCCGCGAACCGGTCCCAAAACAGTTTCGGCTCAAAGAGCCGCGTGCGAAACTCTTTCACAATGACTTCGGGATCGTTCGGAACGTCATACCACAACTCCTTGACCAATCCTTGCGCGGCCTGGAGCATGGATTTGTAGGCCAGCTCGTCAGCCTTCGCCAAATCTTTTGCTTCCAGCTTGAGCTGCGCCTCGAAGCACAGACGTTCCGCGGCTTGTAGGTCGAAATCGATACGCGATACGACTTCACCCGCGCATTCGCCCATGCCCATGTCGCCCATGGTGAACTCGCGCGGATCACCCCAGTCCGAATAGAATGCGGCGTCCTTCTCGTAAGCCGGCACCTCCATCAAATCCTCCAGCATCTTGCGGCTCTCGGCCTTGCCGATGCGCGCAATGAAATCCTGAAAACTCTCGTCGCCCTGGCGCTCCGAGACAAAGCGTTTCGTGATCCGCTCGACCACGACGGGCACGTTCCTCGAAGGCACAGAACCGATGGCGAGGCCATACGATCCCGCGTTATCAAGCCACTTGCCCCCAAGCAGCACCTGGAAGTGCGGCACCTTGCGGTTGGCCAAGGTGCGGCTGTTGCCGTAAAAGCCGATGTCGGCCAGATGATGCTGGCCGCAGGAATTAAAGCAGCCGCTGAGCTTGATCCGCAGCCCTCTCACCGCGGCGTCCATCGTGAAATACTGGTCCGCCAGCCGCTTGCGCAATTCGCGAGCAAGTCCGCGCGATGAGGCAATGCCCAGCTTGCAGGTGTCCGTGCCGGGGCAGGCAACCACGTCGAGAATCGTTCCCGCGCCGAAATCGCCGAGGCCGATGGCTTTCAGCTCGCGGTACAACTCCGGCAAATCTTTCTCAGCCACCCAGCGAAACACCAGGTTCTGCTCAACGGTCGTGCGGATGTTGTCGCCGCAATATTTGCGGGCGAGATCGGCCAGACGTCGTGCCTGGAACGATGTGAAATCACCGATCGGCAGGGAAACCGTCACCACCGCGTAGCCGGGCTGAAGTTGGTGGTACACGTTCGTCTCTGCCCACGCGTTGTATCCCTCAGGTTTGGCCTGGCCATTTAGCGACGACGGCGGCTTAAGCGCCGTTTCCTTGAAACCGTGCGCGCCGGGGATGAACGCCGTCCAACGTGGATCGGGCGGCAGAATCTTGCGCTCCTCATCAACCAATCGCTTGAATTCCTCGACGCCAAGCTTCGCGACGAGAAATTTGATGCGCGCCCGCGCGCGATTCTGCTTTTCACCGAGCCGGGCGAACACGCGGGAGACCGCTTGCGCGATGGGCAGCAATTCTTCCTCCGGCACGAAATCCGCGAATACCTTGGCTTGGTACGGCACCGGGCCGAGGCCGCCACCGACATAAAGACGGAAGCCGCGCTTGCCGTCGCGTATGAACGCGAGGGCGCCCAGGTCGTGCATGTTCACCAGGCCGCATGCTTCATGTTCGCAACCTGAGAACGCGACCTTGAACTTGCGCCCAAAATCCTGTGTGTCGGGATGCCCGAGCAGGAAGAGCGCGGTGGCCTTCGCGTAGGGGGTCACATCGAACGCTTCGGTGCGGCACACGCCGGCGATGGGGCAGGCGGTGACGTTGCGCACGGAGTTGCCGCAGGCCTCGCGCGTGGTGATGCCACTGGCTGCGAGCCGGCGCATCAACGTCGGCGTGTCCTCGATGTGCACGAAATGAAGCTGGAAATCCTGGCGGGTCGTCACGTGCAAAATGCTGTCCGAGTATTCCTCGGCGCAATCCGCGAGCGTTTCGAGCTGCGTCGGTGTCAATCCGCCGAAAGGAATCTTGATCCGTTGCATGCCCGGCGCGTCCCAAAGGGTTTCGGGGCCCTTGGTGGTGGCGGACGGGAATTTCAAATGCTGGGTGGTGACGCCGTCGTGCCGCTGACCGTTATCGTACCGTTGGCCGTACGCGCCACGACGCAGGCGGGTCTCGGCAAAGAGCTTCTCGTCAATCTTGCCAAGTTTCCGCAGCTCGAGCTGGGTCTCGTAAACATCAATCTCGTCACTCAGCGCGCGCGGCAGCTTGTCGGCCAGTTTTTCCTTCCAGGTCATATTGGCAATAATTTGTAACAGATTCGCCGGAACACAACAAGAAAGACAAGCTGTGTTGGGCCTTATGATAGGCGCGTCGCCCATGATTTAGCCTGAAGACTTCGCACTCTTCGTGTGCATTCGTGGTAGAATGCGTGTGTGGAACAGCCAATAGATCCAAATTTCAAATCCGGGCTGGCCGTGCTGGTTGGGCGTACCAACGTTGGCAAATCGACGCTGCTGAACGCGCTGGTCGGCACCAAGATCGCCATTGTCACGCCGAAGCCGCAAACCACGCGCGATACGTACCACGGTATCGTCCATCGACCGGAAGGCCAGATTGTTTTTGTCGACACCCCCGGCATTTTCAAGACGCAACCGAGCCGGCTCGTTCAAAACCTTCATCATAAGGTGCGCGATGCGCTGGAAGGCATCGAAGTCCTCGTCCACGTCGTTGATCCGACGCGTTCCATCGGCGTTGAGGACCAGCGCGTCAATGACATCGTTGACCATGCGACGCAGCCAAAGATTCTTGTCCTCAACAAACTTGACCTGCCCGAGCGCTATTACCGGGAGACGTGGCTGGAGCGGGGCGCAAAATACGCCTCAGTCGTTGAAGTCTCAGCGCTGAAGGACAAAAACATCGAGTTATTGATTCAGGCGATTTTTCGTCATTTACCCGTCGGCCCGGCGCAATATCCGTTGGGCCAGACCAGCAATGTCACCAACGAGTTTTGGATCGGCGAACTCATCCGCGAGAAACTTTACCTGCAAACTAATCAGGAGGTTCCTTACACCGCCAGCGTGCATGTCGAACTGGTCGAAGACCGCAAAGACAAGCAGGGGAAACCGCTTGTGTACATCAAGGCCGCCATCCTGACGACCGACGACCGCCATCAGCGCATGCTCATCGGCCAGGGCGCGCGGATGGTCAAGAACATCGGTTCCGCCGCCCGCAAAGAACTCGAGGTCGCCATGAACAAGAAGGTCTTCCTCGACCTCGCCGTGCTGATCGACGACGAGTGGATGGATAGACTTTCGTAGAAGTTATATTTCCCTCTCCCCGCGCCCGTTTTTACCGTGCCACTTGCTTGTCCCCAATTAGAGGCGTAAGCTAGATGAAGACTGGTGGAATGACTCATGAAGGTGATTCTTCCAATCAAATCCGGACGGCGCTGGGTGCCCATTGCCGCGTCTGACTACGCGACTTCTCTGCAGGCCGCCGAGTTGGTTGCGGGTTGTCGCCTGAAAAATCTCGCGAATATCATCGAGCCGCTCATCACCGAGCATACGCTGGGACGCATGGACGAACCGACTACGCGACTCCGCATCAAGGCTGCGTTGACTTCCAACGGCAAACTGCCGTACTTCGAAATCAAAGGTGTCCGACAGGAACTCGACACAGAATGGCTGGATCTCGTCGTTCGCACCAATACCAGTTTCACATGCGGTTATCACAGTTTCGCCCAAAGCATCGACCCGGAAACGTTGGATGCTTATCCTGCGCGGGAACTGGTCCACGTCAAGGGTGGGACGGAACCTTATGATTGGAAATCTCGCTGGACTGCGGCGGGCGGAAAACTATTCGGCGATCGGATGATTGCGCTCAAGAGTAATCCGGTCTGGCTAAAGATCAGCGATTTTGGACATCCGCATCCGCCGTTTGCCTTTGACAGCGGCATGGACATGGTCGATGTCAGCCGGGTCGAGGCGGTGGAACTAGGTTTAACGAACTGGCGCAGCGAAATCAAAGTTCCTCCTTGTCCAATTTGCGACGATGGCTCCAACTCGGGTAATGGTGACGGAGGCCCGGCCAATTAATGCCTCCCTCGAAACGATTGTGAGCTGTTCCTTGCCAAGTCCTCGCTTTGCGCTACAGTAGCGGCGCGAGATGGCGACACATTCTTCTGATTTTATCCTCATTGAAGGCGCGCGGCAGAACAACCTGAAGGGCATCGACCTCCAGTTGCCTTTGGGGGAGTTGATTGTCGTCACAGGCGTCAGCGGGTCGGGCAAATCGTCGCTGGCGTTCGACACGATTTACGCGGAGGGACAGCGGCGGTACGTGGAGACGTTTTCACCGTACGCGCGGCAATTCCTCGACCGCATGGACAAACCGAAGGCCGACCGCATCGACGGCATCCCGCCTGCCATCGCCATCGATCAGACCAACCCTGTTAAGACATCGCGCTCGACCGTCGGCACGATGACGGAACTCAACGACCACCTGAAGCTGCTCTTCGCGCGGGCGGCGCAACTTTTTTGCCGCGGTTGCGGGAAACCCGTGCGGCGCGACACAGCGGATTCGATTTACGAGCAGCTGCCGCAAGGCGGTGGAGAATTGCTGATTACGTTTCCCGTCCCCATCCCGAAAAATTTCACCGAAACGGAAGTACTCGATCTGCTGGCGAAACAGGGCTACCAGAAAATCCATGCGCGCGACGAACGCCTTCTCGAAATCATCCAGGATCGCGTGACCTTCGCGCCCAGGAACCGCGCCCGCATCATTGAGGCTCTCGAAGCCGCGTTAAAAGTCGGCAACGGGCGCGTCGCGATCAACGGACAAAAATTCTCCAGCGACCTGCATTGCGCGGAATGCGATATCCACTACCGCGACCCGGTGCCGAGCTTGTTCTCGTTCAATTCCCCGGTCGGCGCGTGCGAAACGTGCCGTGGGTTCGGTCGTACCATCGGCATCGACTACGATCTGGTGATTCCCGACGACACGAAGACGTTGGCCGGTGGGGCCATTAAGCCATGGCAAACCGAGAGCTACGAAGAGTGCCAGGATGATTTGAAGAAGTTTGCGCGCAAACGCGATATCCCATTGAAGGTCCCCTGGCGCGAGCTGACGGAGGCGCAGCGGAAATGGGTCATTGATGGCGAAGGCGAGTGGGAGGACGGCGTCTGGTATGGCGTGAAGCGGTACTTCGCGTGGTTGGAGACGAAGAGCTACAAGATGCACATCCGCGTGCTGCTTTCGAAGTACCGCACTTACATACCCTGCAAGACTTGTGGTGGCGCGCGGCTCAAGCCGGAGGCGTTGTTGTGGCGATTGCCGGCCAAAGCAGGTGACATCGGTCTAACCATCCATGACGTGGTGTTGTTACCGATTGACCGTTGCCAGAAATTCTTCAACGAACTCAAACTGCCCGCGCCGCTCGACGAAGCCTCGGACCTGTTGCTGACCGAAATTCGCACGCGCCTTCGTTACCTGGTGGACGTCGGGCTCGGCTATCTCACACTCGACCGCCAATCGCGCACCCTCAGCGGCGGCGAAGTCCAGCGGGTCAATCTCACCACGGCATTGGGCACTTCGCTGGTCAATACGCTCTACGTGCTCGATGAACCGAGCATCGGCCTGCATCCGCGCGACATCAACCGTCTCATTGGCATCCTGCATCGGCTCCGCGCTGCGGGCAACACGTTGCTCGTCGTCGAGCACGACCCGGATGTCATCCGCGCAGCCGACCGCGTTCTCGATCTGGGCCCGGGTCCGGGCGAACGCGGCGGCGAAATTGTTTTTTTCGGCACCCAGGCGGAATTGAAGAGGTGCGGTGATTCGTTGACTGCGCAATATCTGACGGGCCAGAAACAGGTTGCCGCGGCTTCCGAACGACGCAACGTTTTCCCGAAGACCCCGCGCTTGAAGATCCTTGGCGCGCGTGCCCACAATCTAAAGAACATCGATGTCGAGATACCCCTGAATCGCTTTGTCTGCATCACGGGCGTCAGCGGCTCGGGGAAGTCGACGCTCATCCAGGATGTGCTCTACAACGCGCTCTGCAAACTCAAGCACAAACCCGAGGAACCGGCGGGGCGGCATCGAGCCATTGTCGGGCACCAGGGAATCGAAGACATCGTGATGGTGGACCAATCGCCTGTGGGCCGGACCACGCGCTCGAATCCGGCCAGCTACGTGGGCGCGTTTGACGCGATCCGCAAGCTTTTCGCCGCGCAGCCGGTGGCGAAGGAACGGAGTTATACGGCCGGCACGTTTAGTTTCAATTCCGGCGAAGGCCGCTGCCCGACGTGTGGCGGGAACGGGTTTGAGCACGTCGAGATGCAATTCCTTAGCGACATCTATTTGCGCTGCCCTGACTGCGACGGGAAACGGTATCGTAGCGTGGTGCTCGAGGTGAAGGTCAACAGCAAATCCATTGCCGATGTCCTCGAAATGACCGCCAACGAGGCGTGCGAGTTTTTTGCCGGCCATAATGATGTTCTACGCGTACTCGAACCGTTGCGCGCTGTTGGTCTGGGTTATATGAAACTCGGCCAGCCCGTGCCGACGTTGAGCGGCGGGGAAGCCCAACGCTTGAAACTTGCGGGCCACCTCGCGGAGACAAGCACCCAACGCACGCTGTTTCTTTTCGATGAACCGACGACGGGCCTGCACTTTGACGATATTGCGACGTTGCTCCAGGCATTCAGCCGACTCTTGGAACGCGGTCACTCGGTCGTAGTCATCGAGCACAATCTCGACGTGATTCGCGCGGCGGATTGGATCATCGATCTGGGTCCGGAAGGCGGCGACGCGGGTGGAGAAGTGGTATGCGTCGGCACACCGGAAGACGTGGCGAAATGCGAACGCAGTCACACGGGTGCGGCGTTGCGGGGGCTGGCTGTATCCAATCAGGTGGCGGAGTTGCCTGTGAAGTTGTACGCGGCGCGCGGCGAGAATTCGATACGCATTCACAATGCGCGCGAACACAATCTCCAAAACATCGATGTCCGCATCCCGCGCGACAAATTCATTGTCGTCACGGGGATTAGCGGCAGCGGCAAGAGCACGCTCGCGTTCAATATCCTCTTTGCGGAAGGCCAGCGCCGCTATCTCGAATCGCTCAATGCCTACGCCCGGCAATTCGTCCAGCCGGCAACGCGACCTGACGTGGACGCCATTTTCGGCATTCCCCCGACGGTGGCTATTGAGCAGCGCACGAGCCGCGGGGGACGCAAGAGCACCGTCGCCACCGTCACCGAGATCTATCATTTTCTGCGGCTGCTGTTTGTAAAACTGGGGACGCAGTATTGTCCCGATTGCGACATCCCGATCCAGCCGCAGACGCGCGAGGCCATCATTGCGAAATTGTCGAAGGACTATCGCGGCCAGCGGGTGGAGTTGTTCGCGCCCCTTATCACCGCCCGCAAAGGTTATTACACCGATCTCGCCCAGTGGGCTGGACGCAAGGGTTTCTCCCATCTGCGCGTCGACGGCGCGTTGCTGCCGACGGACCAATGGCCGCGACTGGATCGTTTCAAGGAACATAATATTGAGTTGCCGGTGGGCGGTTCGGAAGTGACGCCGAAACGTGAGACGCAATTGCGCGCCGTCTTGGACATCGCGCTGGAGTTTGGGAAGGGACTGGTACTCGTTGGGGCGGCATCCTCCCCGGGGAATGAATTACTGTTTTCCACGAGGCGTGCCTGTCCGAAATGTGCCCGAAGTTTTCCCGAACTCGACCCGCGCCTGTTCTCGTTCAACTCGAAACATGGCTGGTGCCCGAAATGTTACGGTACGGGGCTGCAGTTCCATGGATTCAGCGAGGAGCACACAGGCGATGAAGCGTGGTGGAACGAGTGGTTTGAGGGGCAGGAACGGCCTTGCCCGATGTGTCATGGACAGCGACTCCGACCCGAAGCGTTGGCGGTGAAGTTCCAAGGGCGGAACATCGCCGACATGACTGCGTGGTCGGTCACCGAGGCGGAGCGGCATTTCGACGCGTCGAAACTGCACGGTCGCGAGGGGGAAATCGCGCGGGACATTGTGACCGAACTGCAATCGCGGCTGCGGTTCCTCGAACAGGTTGGCCTCTCATATCTTGCCCTCAACCGCGCGGCCCCGACGTTGAGTGGGGGTGAAGCGCAGCGGATTCGGCTCGCGTCGCAACTCGGCTCGAACCTGCGCGGTGTTTGTTACATCCTCGACGAGCCGACCATCGGCTTGCATCCACGCGACAACCAAATGCTGCTCGACACGTTGCACGATCTCGGCGCGAAGGGAAACACGGTGGTGGTGGTCGAGCACGACGAGGACACGATACGTCGCGCCGAACATATTATTGATCTGGGTCCCGGCGCTGGGCACAATGGCGGGCGCGTGGTGGCCGAGGGAAGTCTCAAGGAGATTCTCGCGAGCCGCGAATCGCTCACGGGCCGGTTACTTCGCGAACCGTTGCGACATCCTTTGAACGGGATCCCGCGACAGGGTGCCACGAAATTCGTGGAAATCGTCGGTGCGAAGTTGCACAACTTAAAGAATATTCGCGTCAAGATCCCGCTGGGCCAACTCGTCGCTGTGACGGGTGTGAGCGGGAGCGGCAAGAGCACATTAATCCGCGACGTGCTTTACAAGAACTTGAAGGACCGGGCGCATCGCCTGGGATGCGAGCAGATTCACGGCGCGGAAAACGTGTCGCGCGCGCTGGAAGTGGATCAAACGCCAATCGGCAAGACGCCCCGCTCGTGCCCGGCGACATACGTGGGATTTTGGGACGACATTCGCGATCTGTTCGCCAACATTCCCGAGGCGAAGATGCGCGGGTATACTCGCTCGCGGTTTTCCTTCAATGTGTCGGGCGGCCGCTGCGAGGAGTGTGAAGGGCAGGGCCTGAAGAGAATTGAGATGAGCTTTCTGCCGGATGTATCGGTCACCTGCGACGCGTGCCGGGGGAAGCGATTCACGCCCGAGACGCTCGACATCCGCTTCAAGGACAAATCCATCGGCGAGGTGCTGGGCATGAGCGTTGATGAGGCGGTGGAGTTCTTTTCCGCGCACCGTCACATTCATCGCGGCTTGAAACTGCTGCAGGAAGTCGGCTTGGGTTACGTGACGCTTGGCCAGCCCAGCCCGACGTTGAGCGGAGGCGAGGCGCAGCGCATCAAGCTGGTGACCGAGTTGGCGAAGGCGGAAACGGGGGAATACAGGGAACGTCCCGCCACGCTCTACGTGTTGGATGAGCCGACGATTGGTTTGCACATGGCGGACGTGGAGAAGCTGATCCGCGTGCTGCATCGGTTGGTGGACGCCGGTAACACGGTGGTCATCATCGAACACAACCTCGACATCATCGCGGAGGCGGACTGGATTATTGATCTCGGTCCCGAAGGTGGCGATGGGGGCGGCAAGATCGTGGCGCAAGGCACGCCGCAGCAGGTCATCAAGGCCACATCGTATACGGCGAAGTTTTTGGCAGAGCTTCTCCGGGAGCGACGGGCGGGCTCTGCGTTGATTTCAGTGTGAGAGGTCCCTTGGGGCTCCGCAGATTCTTGATTGCAAGACCGCCACAGTAATCTGACCTCACTCGTTGATGAAGCTCAGAAAAATCAATAGGGACGGGCCTTTCGATCGCGCAATATATCCATCAGCGATTTGCGGACGCGCTGTTCAAATTCTTCGCAGCAGGCGATAATATCGACTTGGGAGGCATCGAATTCTTCGTCTTCGATCTCAACCCAGGCTTCCTGCTGGTGGTGAGGACACCGCATCTGGGAAACGTTTGCCGCGCAATTCCGCCGGATTTGCTCCGCCGTCGGTCCGAATCGCACACCCGATTGGACCCTCGCATACCCTGTTGTCATCCGGCTTTTCACAGTTCTGCTCCTCTAACAACGCAACGACAATACTCGTCTCGAGGTCGCAATGCCATCGGGTGAACGTATGAAGTATGCCTAGGGCCGAATCCTAGTGCTCCATCGCGGTTCATTTGATCGCTCGTTGCGATCGCACCGGGTGAGCGGCGAGTTCGACCGGAATCAGAATGGAATCGTTGAGGTGGGGCGACGAGAAAAGTCCCAAAAGAAGGCCAGACGCTCAGCTTGCGATTCTCAAATCGGCTGGACCCCAGGAGCGGGCGGCTCGACTATCGGTTGCCCCAATGGGAGGACCGGTCGACTTTCAACCGGAGTTTTGTTGAGTCCAATTACTTCATTGAGCGTGTCCCGAAACAGCTCGAGGCCTGACGCGGGAATGACGATCGAGTTGCGGCGACCGCTGCTGACCTCTTCGGTGATCCGCAGGAACGTCCCTTGCAAATTCTCTTTGAGATCGAAGGTGAAGTGCTTCCGTTCGACCCGAATATGGGCATTGCGCAATTGTGTATCCATAGCAGCCACGTGGATCTATCGCTTCGGCCGGGCAACTAGCTCTTGGGAACTCCACCTGACATGGTGCGAACAGTCTTTTTCAACTGGAGGATCTGCACCTGCAGCGCCACGACCATGATCACAATCAGGGCGATCAAAAAATCAACGATACTGTCCGTACTCATTGCTTCCTCCTTTGGGTGGATGACGGTCAGTAGTATAGCAGCGGGCCAAAATTGCAACAGCATTATTATTTACACACCTTGCCACACGGAGAAGCGGGTAGAGTTCGGGTCAAAAAAACCAGCGATTTTGCTTGCTTTCTGGCGTCCATCCGGCAATATCCGCAACGGCGAGAAGAAGCACCCTGTCTGACGTTTTGGAGACTTGGGCATAACTAAAAGAGGGTGCCTTACAAGATCGAATGTTCGTTGAGGGATTAACGAGGCGAGGTAGACTATGAAGATGTATTCTGTGCGTTCTGCGACTTTGCGCTTCTGCGCTGCAACCATTGCATTACTGCTTTCCCTTTCATTCCAAGCAAGGGCCATCACGCTCAATTTTCAAGGCCTGGACGGGACAGTCATCAGCTTCACCTCGAATAGCACCTTTGGTTTCACGAGCACCAACGGGTACCAGTTTTCAATCTCCAGTGTCGCTGGAGGGATTGGGGATTCAGTAGGTCTCGACGGCTTTCTGGCCCCCGGCGGCCCATTCACGATCGGGGCGATTACAACGAACGCCGGATTGCAGTCCGCTCCGGTAACCGGCACGAGTACCCTTCATATTACCGACAACGCTACACTCGATCTCACGGGTGCAATCAACTGGATCAGTATCGGGACGATTAACACCCTTGGGATTATCAACCTCAACGGTCAGGTCAATCTCACGGCCATCACGTACACCGGTACAAATAGCGATCTGACGGCATTGGCAGCAGCGGGCTCCGCAACGGACGTTGTCACCTTCCAATTCGTCCCGGCGAAAGACCTGACGCAACTGTCGACCACGGGTGGCCAGACATCGTATTCTGGAACTATCACGGCAGTTCCCGAACCTGGTGCATGGGTGCTCGTGGCCATGGGAACCGGTCTCGGCGTTTTCCTTCGTGGACGCAAGCAAGTCCGCAGGTAGTACAATTGTCCTCCATCAGTTTCGTGGCCTCCGAGTTTTCGATACCGATGCCGGTTTGGCATCCCATCGGTTCCTAGAGAAGCAGCTTGCGAACGTCGTCGTAGTCGCGAGCGATGAGGTCGGCGCGCTTGAGTTTTTCGGGCGGCAGGCTGCTGGTGAGGCCGATGACGGTCATGCCGGCCATTTTCGCGGCCTGGATGCCGGGGGTGCTGTCCTCGATGACACAGCAGCTGGAGGGTCGGACACCAAGTTTTCGAGCGGCGGTGAAATAGATTTCCGGGTCGGGTTTCGGAAAGCGGATATCTTCCCGAGCGATGATGGCTTCGAAGTGGGACTTCAGCCCGGAGATTTCCATGACGACTTCCGCCACCTGATGCGGCGAGCTGGTGGCGACGCCGAGCTGGTAGCGCTTTGCGAGTTCGGGAATCAGGCCGTGCAGGCCCTTGAAGATGGGACGATGCTCCCGCAGGTAGCGAAGGAAGTAATTCAACTTTCGTTTGTTCAGGTCTTCCAGGTCGTGCTGCAATCCGGTCTTTTTGAGGAAGGCGCGCAACGTCGAGTGGTCGGAAAGTCCCACGTGCTCGGAAAAGACGACACCGTGATCATGTTTCCGTCCGAGTTCCGCGAACAGATCTTCAAACGCCTTCTGGTGCAGCGGCTCGCTGTCGACAATGACCCCATCGAGATCGAAAATGACCGCGGAGAATTTCTTCATGCGCGGTAGACACGCACCTGGACGCGGTCGGGGCGCAGGAACAGGTTCAGCAGGCAACTGACGATGCTGATGACGAGCGCGCCGCCGACGGCGGTCCAGAAACCCTCGACGTGGAAGGCCGGGATGAGCCAACTGACCAGCTTGAGCATCAGCGCGTTGATGACCAGCGTGAAGAGGCCGAGCGTGAGGATGTTGATGGGCAAAGTCAGGATGACCACGAGCGGGCGCAGGTAGGTGTTCACCAGCGCCAGAACCACGGCGGCAACGATGGTGGCCTGCTGGTTGTCGAACCAGATGTTCTGGAACATTGCGTCAACGACCAGCAGGGCCAGCGCGTTGATCGCGAGCTTCACCAGGAATATGAGGAGTCGATATGCCATCGTCCCACCGACAGCAATTTACATCTTCCACTTGATTGTGCAACCGATGGCGTGGGTGACGGGGTTGGCGACCTTCTTGTGGGCGAGCACGGCGGTGATGGCGTCGCGCAGGTCGTGCGAGCGGGCCTTGTCGGGGTGCTGCCAGTTGTCATCCACGCGGCCGATATAACGCACTTCATATTTGGCGTTGAGCACGAAAGCCTCGGGCGTGTACTCGGCGCCATAAGCGCGCGCTACACGCTGCGCCTCATCGCGCAGGTAGGGGAAGTTAAATTGCTTTTTCTGGGCGCGTTTGACCATATTCTCGAAACCGTCCTCGGGATAGCCCGCCGAGTCGTTGGGATTGATGGCCACGAACTGGACGCCTTTGGCATCGAAATCGCGCTGGATGTTGATCAGGCGATCCTCGTAGGCCTGGGCGTAAGGGCAATGGTTGCAGGTGAACAGCACGACGATGACCTTCTTGTCCTTGAATGAATTCAGCGTGTAGTCCTTGCCGTCCACGCCGGGTAAAGAGAAATCCGGCGCACGCTGCCCGATGTCGAGTTTCTTCATGATCTCACGAATCCAAAATCTCCCGCCCGTTGTTCCGAAGCCGCGCAGTTACAAGACTTGCAGAGCGTATGCAGCGAGGCGGAAAAGGTCAAGGCCTTGTTGAGGGGATCGTGAAAGAGATTGAGCGGGCCACTTTTTTTTGTTAGAGACAACAGGCGTGATTACACAGCAACTTGAGTCCCAAACCCATCGCCGGTTTCGTGAGGACAGGAATTGAGCGCGGGAAAACTGTCCCACCGCGCCGCCGGTATCCTGCACTCCCAGGCACAGACGCTTGTCGATAAGAAGATCACGATTGGTCTTGATGGCTTCGTTGACGAAATCATCAGCGTGGTCGATAAACGCGAGTCGGCGGAGAAATATACGCGAGTGCCCACGCTCGCCAGCTTCGGGGCGCGCATCAGCGCCGCCGCGGGCAAGAGCGCCAACGCCGAGTTGATCGTCGAGCGCGTGAAACTGGGCGGCAACGGCCCGATCATGGCGAACGCGCTGGCCACCTTTGGCACCCACGTGACGTACATCGGCAATCTCGGTTACCCGAACCTCCATCCCGTCTTTGCCGAATTGGCAAGGCACGCCACCGTCCACAGCATCGCCGAGCCGGGTTTCACGGATGCGTTGGAGTTTGATGACGGGAAAATCATGATGGGCAAACATGCTTCGCTGGGCGAGGTGAACTGGGAAAACCTCGTCGAGCGCGTGGGTCGCAGCGAACTCGAACGATGCTTTGTCGGCGCGAACCTGGTTGGGCTCCAGAATTGGACGATGCTGCCGTACATGAGCGAGATCTGGGAGCGCGTACTTGCGGAAATCTGCCCCAAGATGCCGCCCCAGCCGCGCCACACATTTTTCTTCGACCTGGCCGACCCCGAAAAACGCGATCCCCGCGACATCCGTAGGGCCACGGAATTGATCGGCCGGTTCCAGGAATACTTCGAGGTTTATCTCGGGCTCAATGAGAAGGAATCGTTTCACGTTGGGGAAGTGCTGGGCTACAAGGGCGCGCAGGAAGGCGAAGAAGCGGTCCAGGATGTCGCGAAATTCATCCATGAGAAGATCCGAACTTCTGGAATTGTTGTCCATCCGCGGGCCTACGCGGTGGCCGCTTCCGCAGACGGTGTCGTCATGGTGACCGGCCCCTTTGTCGGTAAACCGCTCATCAGCACGGGCGCGGGCGACCACTTCAACGCCGGTTTTTGCCTCGGCAAGTTGCTCGGGGCGGACAATGAAATCGCGCTGCAACTGGGCGTGGGTACGTCCGGCTACTATGTACGGACTGCCAAGAGCCCGAACGCCGGCGAATTGGCAGACTTTTTGCAGTCACTGTAGCGTATGGCAACGTTCGTCACCCAGAACCGGGATCTTCTCGGTTTGATGATTCTGCTCGGAGTGTCATTGGCTGCGAACGTCTCGCTTCACTGGTTCGTCGTTTGCCGCCGGCTCTACCGTCATGGCGCGCGCTTCCCAACGGGACTGCTCTTCTGGAGGGTGTTCGCGGAATTGCGCAAGTACCGGGACCTCACTTGCGCGCGGGCGAGGCCGCTCACATTTTATTACACGGGCTTTATCCTCGCCTGGTTCACACTGTTGCTCGCCCTGGCGCTAGCAGTGCGCATCCTGTACCTTCAGACACACTCAGGCGCCTATTAAACCACGGGGAGGGATTGTGTCTTGCCGCACCTGCGCGCCGTCTGCTATTTTGCGCCGACCATGAGCTTCCGAGTCAGGTATGCGCCGAGTCCCACAGGTTCCCCCCATATCGGGGGCATGCGCACCGCGTTGTTCAACTGGCTCTACGCCCGTCACACAGGCGGCACATTTGTACTGCGTATCGAGGACACCGACGCGGCGCGCAACACGGAGCAATCGCTGCGCGCCAATCTGGACGGACTGCGTTGGCTGGGGCTGGATTGGGATGAGGGACCGGAGAAAGGCGGTCCCTACGGTCCGTATTTCCAATCCCAACGCGCGGAAATTTACCGGCGCCGTGTGAGCGAGTTGATGGATAAAGGACTCGCCTACGAGCGCGAAGGCGCCGTTTGGTTCAAGATGGCGCGCGAGCCGGTTGTAGTGGACGACCTCATCGCCGGCCGCGTGGTGCGTCAATTGAACGAAACGGAAGCGCTCAATCCGGATTTTGTCATCGTTCGTAGCGACGGCCATCCGGTGTTTCATTTCGTGAACGTCGTGGACGACATGGAAATGAAAATCACCCATGTGATCCGCGGGGAGGACCTTCTTTCGAACACGCCCAAGCACATCGCGCTATTCCGGGGATTCGGCGTTGAGCCGCCACAATACGCGCACCTTCCGATGATCCTGAATGCCAACGGCACGAAGATGAGCAAGAGCGATCCCGATCTCGCGAACGTGCGGCTGGCGTCGTTGCAGACGTACGTAGAAGACGGGTACGTTCCCGAAGCGGTGCGAAATTATCTGTGCCTGCTCGGTTGGTCCCCGAAGGATAATCGCGAAGTGATGCCGATTGAAGAGGTCGTCAAACTTTTCGATCTGCCGCAGATTCTGCGGAACAACGCGCGTTTCGATTCCACGAAATTGTTATGGATGAACGGCGAGTACATTCGCGCCCTGCCGCTTGACCGCTTCGCCGCCCTGGCGCGACCGTTCACGGGTGGCCGCGACGATCCAAAGGTGCTCGGCCTCGTCAAAGAGAAGATCAAACTCCTGAAGGAACTTCCGGACTGGATCAATTATTTCTTCACGGAGGACTACCCGTTCGACCCCGAAGCGGTAAAGAAATCCTGCAGCGCCCCACAGACCAGTGAGCGATTGTTGAAGCTGGCCGACAAGTTCTCCGCCATTTCCGTGTGGGACGCGGCCAGCCTCGAAATTGCATTGAAGGCGCTCGCGACGGAGATGGGTATCAAGACGGGCGAATTTATTCACCCATGCCGGGTCGCGGTCAGCGGCAAATCGGCCGGTCCATCGCTGTATCATATGTTGGAGGTGCTTGGTCGCGACCGCGTGCTCGCCCGTTTGCGTCGCGGCGCGGAGAAATTTCGCAGCGAAGTGTAAGAATTGAAAGACAAGCGGAATTAGAATGAATTGTGATTTCCTCTCCCCTTGGGGGAGAGGATTAAGGTGAGGGGTGTTGAGACGTTGAAAACGCAGAACAAATCGTTAATGAAAGCTCTCCGTCACAATCCGACAGAGGCTGAGAAGAAACTTTGGTCCCATCTGCGAAACCGCCAGGTTTTGGGAGCCAAGTTTCGTCGCCAACAGTCATTTGGTCCTTACATTCTGGATTTTTATTGCGCGGAATTAAAATTGGCCATTGAGTTGGATGGTGGACAGCACGGCGGGGCAAAAGGAATCATTCAAGACGAGCAACGGGATGAATATCTGAAACAGGAAGGCGTGACGGTTTTACGATTTTGGAATAATCAAGTGTTTGATGAATTTGAAGGTGTGCTCAATGTGATTTACGTGACGTTAGAAAACTGCACCCCTCACCCTAACCCTCTCCCTCAAGGGGAGAGGGGAAGACATTTGCTAAAGAATCCTTCCTGACATGACGCTGCCGAACAAAATCACGATTGCGCGCATTCTGTTGATCCCCATTTTCGTGTGGCTGGCGCTGGATTACATCCGTGACTACCAGAAGGACCAGGAACACGAATGGGAGCGGGTCCTGGCCTTTACGGTCTTCGCGGTGGCCGCGATCTCCGACGGCGTGGACGGCTATATCGCGCGCCGTTATCACCAGAAGAGCGAACTGGGCACGTTCCTTGATCCACTCGCGGACAAGATGCTGCTGATCTCCGCCCTGATTCTCCTGAGCATCCGATTCAAGGACGGCACGCCCTTCGACCAACTGCCGTTGTGGCTTCCGGTGCTCGTCGTTAGTCGTGACGTGATTCTGCTGGGCGGCACGGTGTTGATCCATATGCTGGCCGGCCACGTGACCGCGCGGCCGCGCATCGTCGGCAAGTGCGCCACGTTCTTCCAGATGATCACTCTCGGTTGGGTGCTGCTGCGGGTGGATCGTCCGTCCTTCGAATGGCCGCTGTACGCCGCCGGTTTCTTCACACTCGTCTCGGGCATCTGGTACATCTTCGACGGTGTCAAACAACTCGGTATGCACGAGCAGAAGACGCCGGCCGCGTGAGGCGTCGACGAGGGGCCATCTGTATCTTGACCCCACGGCCCTTTAAGCCTACAACAGGGAATCATGCGAACTTTCCCTGAGGCAGGTCTGAGGAAGTGCGGGCGCACAACGCTCCTGTGGATGGCGGTGCTCGGGTTTGCGTTACCATCAGCTTTTGCGGATTTCAAAGTCGGGCTGGTCCTCGATCGCGGCGGCAAGGATGACAAATCTTTCAACGCCTCGGCGTATGAGGGGGCGATGAGGGCGAAGAAGGAGCAGGGGATTACCCTCAAGTACGTCGAAGCCAGCGACGACAATGCCTTCGAACCGTTGCTGCGCGCTTTCGCGCAAAAGGATTATGACCTGATCATCGGCATCGGTTTCGCGCAGAAGGAAGCGATCAAGAAGATCGCGGCGCAGTTTCCCGAGAAACATTTTGCCATCGTGGACGCCGACGTGAACGCCCCCAACGTGCGCTCGCTTCTCTTTGAAGAGCACGAAGGCGCTTATATCGTTGGCGCCATCGCTGCCCTGACCAGCAAGACGGGAAAGGTCGGTTTCGTCGGCGGAATGGATGTACCCCTGATTCGCCGCTTCGAAATGGGTTATGAAGCGGGTGCGAAAAAGATCAACCCGCAGGCTACCGTGACGGCCAACTACTGCGGTGTGACCAGTGCGGCCTGGAATAATCCGCCGAAAGGCAAAGAACTGGCCATGGTGCAATACGACGGCGGCGTGGACGTCATCTTCGCCGCGGCGGGCGCCTCCGGCTTCGGGGTCTTCGATGCCGCCGAGGAAAAGAAGAAGCTCGCCATCGGCTGTGACTCAAACCAGGACTGGACCAAACCCGGCGTGATCCTGACCAGTATGCTCAAGCGGGTGGACCTGGCCGTCTTCACGACCATCGCCGAGGCCAAGGCCGGCAAGTTCACCGCCGGCGCCAAACGTTTCGGTCTGGCCGACAAGGGCGTCGATTATTCCATCGATCAATACAACGAGAAGATCCTCGCGGAATCCGTCCGCAAGCGCGCCGATGAATTGAAAGCCGAGATCATCGCCGGCAAGATCGTCGTTCCCGACTACTACAAGAAGTAGGTGAAATGTGCGATTGTATGGGAGTGACGCCTCCTGAGCCGAGGTCGCGCTATGTTTGGAGACAAAACAGATCCTCACGAACTGGCATTCTGGAAGAATCGTCTTGCTGACCGTAGCATTCTGAGCGCCCTTACAACGTATCCGGAGATTGCGAAGAGTATTTTCGGACCCGTGCCTGTCATGCGCGCCGACGTTCTCCAGTTGGGCATAATACTTGGAGCGAGGGAAATCTTGGCCCGACCGCCGGGCCACCTCGCGTTCGACATGAATGATATGATTGACGAAGAAATGCGCGCGGAGATCGATACTCAGCCTGCTGAAGTGCGAGCACTGTTTATAGATATGTTGAACCCCGAGAAGCAGGATAAATCAGCTAGGGAAACGGCAAGAAGGATTATTCAGGCGGCGACAGGCGAGATGCCATCTGGGTCGTAGCCGCAAGAGTCGTTAAGAAGAACCATTAGCTTTTTATGGAATAAAGTGATCAGTCCCGCATAATTGGTTGTTTGCAGTCATCCTCCAACTTCCCTGCAGCATAAGTCGTCGGCGAAAAGTACCGACAGCAGCATTGACTCTCTGGATTCAAATTCGGACACTGCGGCAGTAATGGCGACCAACACAACCGCCGCCGTGGAATTGCGCGGGCTGACCAAACATTTTGGCAGCGTGCAAGCCAACGCGGGGGTGAATCTGCGGGTTGAGCCGGGCACCATCCACGGCGTGATCGGCGAGAACGGGGCGGGCAAATCCACAGCCATGAAGATGCTCTACGGCATTTTTCCGCCGGATGCAGGAGAGATTTTCGTCAACGGAAAGCCGTGCGCTTGGAGTTCACCCGCGGATGCCATTTCCGCGGGGATCGGCATGGTGCATCAGCATTTCATGCTCGCGGGTCCGTACTCCGCGCTCGATAACATCCTGCTCGGCGCTGAGCCCCGGCGCTGGGGAGTCATGATCGACCGAAAGGCGGCGCATGCACAATTAGAGGCGCTGGCAGGCCGGTACGGTTTGGTGGTGCCGTGGGACGAGCCCATCGAGTTGCTTCCTGTAGGTGTCCAGCAACGGATCGAGATCCTGAAGTTGCTGTATCGCGACGCGCAGATTCTGATCTTGGATGAGCCTACGGCGGTGCTGACCCCACAGGAAACGAACGACCTCTTTCGTAACTTGAAGAAGCTGCGCGATGAGGGGAAGACGATTCTGCTCATCACGCACAAACTCAAGGAAGTGATGGCGTTCACGGACCGGGTAACGGTGTTTCGCGCCGGCAAAGTGACAGGGGAACTGTCGACCGTCCAGACCAACCCTCAAGAACTCGCGAATTTGATGGTCGGGCGAAAAGTAGTTCTGAACATCGATGTTCCTCCCGCGCACCCGCGTGAGGAGAAGGCGATTGAAGTGACGGGCTTGTGCCTGGCGGGTACCGTGGCGGGAAGTCGCCACAAGCTTGTGGACGTTGACTTTTTCGTGAAGCGCGGGGAAATCGTGGGGATCGCCGGGGTGGAAGGCAACGGCCAATCGGAATTGTTGCAGGCGATACTTCATCCACGCGACCCACGCTGCCGGACGTCCGGTTCGGTCAGATTTCTGGGTGAAGATGTGACGTCGTGTACCGCCATGCAAATTCGCGACCTGGGCGTGGCTGTCATTCCTGAGGATCGTCAGCAAGAGGGTCTTTTGTTGGAGAGGCCTGTGAGCGAGAATTTTCTGTTGGGCTTGCAGAGAAGTCCGGCTTTCAGTCGCGCGGGGTTCTTGAATTCAGCCAGCCTGCAGAAGGCAGCCGCGCAGGCCGTCGAGGAGTATGATGTCCGCCCGCGGGACCTAGCGCTGCCGGCGGGAAAACTTTCCGGCGGAAACCAGCAAAAGCTCATTGTGGCGCGGGAATTTCAACGAAAACCGCAGGTATTGATTGCGGCGCAGCCGACGCGCGGTGTGGATGTGGGCGCCATCGAGTTCATCCACAATCGAATTGTTCGCGCGCGCGACGAAGGGGCGGGTGTGCTGCTCGTGTCCTTTGAACTCGATGATATTCTCACCTTGTCCGATCGCATTTTGGTGATGTACGAAGGCCGGGTCGTTGCGGAGTTCAAGCGCGGTGAAGTTTCCGAACGCGAACTCGGGTTGAAGATGGCGGGATCATGAGAAAGATCCTTCAGCCTATTCTGGCCGTGGCCCTCGGACTCGCTTTGGGGTTGGGAGTCACTCGAATCGCCGGCGAGAGTCCGTGGCATATCCTGCAAATTCTTTGGAAGAGTGCGTTTGGGTCCAACTACGATTTTGGGATGACGTTGTTCTATTCCACGCCATTGATTCTTACCGGCCTGGCGGTCGCAGTGCCGTTCCAGGCCGGACTCTTCAACATCGGCGCTGAGGGACAGCTGACACTTGGGGCTCTTGCGGCGGCGGCCGTGGGCGCGCTGTGGCCGGCGTTGCCATGGCCCGTCGCCCCGGTGCTGGCTACTGTGGCGGCGATTCTTGCCGGGACGGTTTGGGGCGCGATTCCCGGTTGGCTTCGGGCTCGGCGCGGCAGCCATGAAGTCATCAATACCATCATGCTCAATTTCATCGCGGCCGGGATCGCGAGTTATGTGACACTTTATCTCCTCAAGAATCCCGACTCACAGAATCCAGAAACCCGGGCCATCGGCTCTGGATATTTGATTCAGCAGTTTGGCATTTTTGGCGGCGCGCCAGTGAGCATGGCGCTTCCGCTGGCGATCCTCGCGGCTGTTCTCGTGTGGATTTTGTTGTGGCGAACGGTACTGGGTTATGAAATGCGCGCGGTGGGACAAAGTGAGCCGGCGGCGCGCGCCGCCGGAATCAATCCGGGCAGGATCCGAATTATCGCCATGGCGGTGGCCGGTGGACTGGCCGGGCTGGTGGGCGTGGGCGAGGTGTTGGGGAATGCGGGAAAATTCCGACTCGGATTTTCACCGGAGTATGGATTCATCGGGATCGCCGTGGCACTGTTGGGGCGAAACCAGCCGGTGGGAGTGGTCGCCGCCGCATTACTCTTCGGCGCGCTGCACAAAGGAGCGGCAGATTTGGACCTCGAAACCGAGCACGTGACACGCGAATTGTCGCTCGTCCTGCAGGCTTTAATTATTTTATCGGTTTCCGCCGAAGGACTCTGGAGTTGGATGAAAAGGAGAGAGGAAGCATGACCGGGCAACTCGTCGCCTCAACTCTTCGCGTTTCGACACCGCTGATTTTCGCCGCACTCGGCGGCATGTTTTGCGAGCGTTCCGGCGTGATCAATATCGCGCTCGAAGGCATGCTATTGATCGGGGCCCTCGGCGCCGCCGTGGGGACGTTGGTCAGCCATTCCCCCTGGCTCGGGTCGGCCTGCGGAATGGCTGCGGGTGTTGTGCTCGCCGCGATCTATGGGCTTTTTGTGATTCGGCTGCGGGCCGACCAGATCGTGGCGGGGATGGCGATCAATATGCTGGCCATGGGGTTGACGCCGTTTTTTTGCAAGATCCTTTACGACGTGACCGGCTCGACGCCATCGATCCCGATTGCGGAACGTTTTCAATCCGCGCCGCTCTACCTGAGCTGGGCGCTTGTTGCAATCTGCTTTCTCTGGATGAAGTACACACCGACCGGGCTGTGGGTGAGTTTCGCCGGTGAACATCCCGAGGCGCTCGCGGCGGCGGGAATCCGCGTCAACCGCGTCCGCTGGGCGGCGGTATTGGTGAGCGGCGCGCTGGCAGGAATGGGCGGCGCTTCGCTTTCCATTTTCCTCTCCTCTTCTTTCTCGCGTGACATGACTGCCGGGCGCGGTTTCATGGCACTCGCGGCATTGATCTTTGGAAAATGGAAACCGTTGCCGACCGCGCTCGCATGTCTTCTCTTTGGTTTTGCCGACGCCGTGCAGATCCGGCTCCAGGGCGTGGCCCTCTGGGGCGACCGACCAATTCCCGTCCAGTTCATACAGATTCTTCCATACCTGGTGACGATCCTCGTGCTGGCTGGATTCGTGGGCCGCTCGCGCGCACCGAAGGCCCTCGGTACGGCGTTTCAAAAGGGGTAATGCCTGGGTTCAATGAACTTCAAACAATTACCCAAGATTGATCTTCATCTGCATCTCGACGGGGCGATCCGGGTGCCGACGATTGCGGAATTGGGGGATCAATTGGGGGTCAAGCTGCCGACCTACGATCCACAGGAACTGGCGAAGTTTGTACAGGTCGACCGCGATTGCCGCAGCCTGGCGGATTTCCTCAAACGCTTTGAAATCCTCTACCCAATTTTGCCCTACGCCGTTACGCAGGAGCGCATCACCTATGAATTGTGTGAAGATTGTGCGCGCGACAACGTGATCTACTTCGAGACGCGGTTTGCTCCCGCGCTGGCGTGCAATGAGAAATTCACCATGGAAGACGCGGTTGTCGCTGCGCTTGAGGGACTGCGGCGCGGCCAGCGCGACTTTGCCATTCGCTGTGGCTTGATTCTGTGCTGCTATCGGTCGGTTACACCGCGACAGAACGTTGATGTGGTGGAGCTGGCGCAGAAGTATCGTCATCAGGGTGTTATCGGCATCGATCTCGCAGGCGACGAACTTCATTATCCGGCTGCGCCACACGCGGAGGCGTTTGCGCTGGCGCGCAAACTGGAGATCCCAATTACCATCCACGCGGGGGAAGGGGGGAAGGCTGAAAACATTCGCGAAGCAGTCTTCGACCACGGTGCGACTCGCATCGGCCATGGCGTGGCGTTGGAGAGAGACTTGGAATTACTCAAGCAGGTACGCGACCACGGCACCGTGTTTGAGATTTGCCTGACAAGCAATCTGCAGACGTGCAGCGTTTTGTCGGCCGCGAAACACCCTTTCAAAAAATTCTTCGACGAGAAGTTGCGGGTGACGCTCAATACGGACGACCCGGCGATCAGCAACATCACGCTCACAGACGAATTTGAGTTGGCCGCACGCGAGTACAAGTTGACGCCCGCGCAGATCCGCGAGTTGCTTAACAATGCAGCCAACGCCGCGTTTGCGGAGCCCTCCGTAAAGCGGGAGCTGGCCACCGGTGTGTAGATCACATTGCGTACCAATAGGTTGGCGTGGTCGACGTTTCACGGAAAAAATCTTAAAAAAGTACTTGTAAAAGTCTATCATATCAGTAGACTTATATTGTCTACTAAATAGATAGGGTTTACATCGTAACAGAGAGGAGCCATGCATAATCGTCAACGAAGACTCAGTTTGATAGCAGCGGTCGCAATCGCTGCGGCGACCGGCACAGGCCTGTTCGCCGATGATACCAACACGGCGCCAGCCAGCACCATCGATCAGAGGATCGACGCGCTGGACCAGGAGATCCGTGAGCTCAAGCGCCAGCGCGAACTCGATCAGGAGCAGGCGCAGCAGAAAGCCGATCAAACGGCGCAGAAGGCCAAGGACTCACCCATCGTTTCCGCCGGGCCGGACGGTTTCGCGTTGAAGTCAGCAGATGGCAATTTTGTATTGCGTCTTCGCGGCTACGCGCAGGCTGACGGCCGGTTTTACCTCGCGGACCAGGCCCACAACGGCGTCGACACGTTTCTATTGCGACGGGTTCGGCCCATTTTGGAAGGCACGGTATACCGGGATTTTGACTTCCGCATCATGCCGGACTTTGGAAACGGGGCCTCCTCGTCGAGCATTCTTCAAGACGCCTATGTGGAATGGCGCTATTGGCCGTGGCTGAAGCTTCGCGTCGGCAAATACAAGGTGCCGGTCGGCCTGGAATGGTTGCAGCAGGATCCATGGACATCGTTTACGGAGCGAGGTTTGCCAACGGACCTGGTGCCGCAACGTGACGTTGGGGCGCAATTGTCCGGCGATTTGTTTGGCGGAGCCGTGACCTACGCTGCGGGCGTCTTCAATGGAGTGCCCGATGGAACCAGCGGGGATTTGGACTCCTTTGACTCGAAAGATGGCGCGGCACGCATTTTTATCCAGCCGTTCAAGACCACGGATATTGACCTGCTGAAAGGCCTTGGCTTCGGTGCCGGCGGTTCGATTGGGAACCAGCAATTTACCAGCACGACCACGAACCTGGCCGTGTACAAAACTACCGGGCAAAACACATTCTTCTCGTTCGTCAAAGGAACGGCTCCTGACGGGTTGGAGTATCGCCTGTCGCCCCAGGGCTATTACTACTGGGGGCCGGTCGGGTTCCTCGGCGAATACGTGATCGCTGAACAGAAACTTCGCAATGGAGCGGATCTCAGATATATGCGCAACAGCGCATGGCAGGTGGAGGGATCGTTCGTGCTTACTGGCGAAGACGCAACTTACAATGGTGTCACTCCACGCCATGTGTTCGATCTGAAGAACGGTGGGTGGGGCGCTTTCGAGTTGGTTGCGCGCTACGGCGATTTGCACCTTGATCCGTCTGCTTTCAATAGAGACCCGACAGCAGGCGGACTGCGGTTTGCCAGCCCGATCACGTCAGCGCAAGAAGCGCGCGAATGGGGCGTCGGCCTCAATTGGTACCTGAACAGGGACCTCAAGTTCGTTCTCGATTATGAGCAAACAGCCTTCGATGGCGGGGCAGGGACGGCGACGGTAAGCGCTTACAGCGTTAAGAACCGCGAGACGGAGCGAACCATTTTCTCACGCATCCAGTTCGCATTCTAACCGTGGAGGCTACCGGAAAAGAAGGTTGCAATTCTCTAGTAAACGAATAGAGTTTGATCGTCATGCGAGTTTCCAAACGAGGCGAGTATGCCCTGCGGTCGCTGATCAATCTCGGTATTGCCCGGGAATTGGGACGGCCAATGCTGCAAATCCGCCAACTCGCGGAGAAAGAGAATATCCCGGTCAAATTCCTCGAAGCCATCTTGCTCGAGTTGAATCGTGCCGGTTATTTGGAAAGCAAACGCGGCAAAGGCGGAGGGTATTTCCTCAAGAAGCCGATGAACAAGATCACAATTGGTGAGATTGTGCGCCTGATCGACGGGCCGCTGGCGCCAATTTCCTGCGCGAGCGTGACGGCCTATCATCCGTGTTCCTGTCCTGATGAGGCCCATTGCGGACTGCGCTTGTTGATGGTGGATGTGCGCAACGCGATTGCCGACATCCTGGATCGGTATACGTTGGCCGACACCGTTGATGTGACCCTGCGCAAGATGCGGCGAGACAAAGTACCTTTGCCATTTTTGGAGACGAAGAAGTGAAATCTTTGAAATCCCTACTGTTTCTTCTACTGGCGTTTGGCACGGGCAACGCGTGTCGCGCGGAGAAAATCGTCCTGCGCGTCGGTCATTTCCCGAACGTGACACACGCGCAGGCCATGATCGCGCATGGGTTGAGCCGTGCGGGAAAGGGATGGTTTGAGGAGCGGCTCGGGCCGGGCGTGGAATTGCAGTGGTTCGTCTACAACGCCGGGCCGAGCGCGATGGAGGCGATTTTTGCGCGCTCCATTGATCTCACGTACGTCGGCCCCAATCCCGCTGTCAACGCCCACCTGAAATCACAGGGCGAAGAAATCCGCATTGTCGCGGGCGCCTGCAGTGGTGGCGCGGCGCTCGTCGTGCAGCCGGATGGCCGCATCAAAACGGACGCGGATTTCAAAGGCAAGAAGGTCGCCACCCCGCAATTTGGCAACACCCAGGACGTGGCGGCCCGCGCGTGGCTGCAGTCAAAAGGATTACGGATCACGATGACCGGCGGAGACGCCTTTGTTGTCCCGACCGCGAATCCCGACCAGCTTTCACTTTTTCAGAAAGGGGAGATGGACGCCGTGTGGACCGTTGAGCCGTGGGTGAGCCGGTTGGAATTGGAGGCCAAAGGAAAAGTTTATCTGGAGGAGAGTTCGTTGTGGAAGGACACGGGTGGGAAATACGTCACGACGCACCTCGTAAGCAGCGTGAAGTTCCTCAAGGAACGCCCCGACCTGCTGAAGAAATGGATTGCCGCGCATGTCGAGTTGACGAAATGGATCAACGATCATCCTGACGAAGCCAAACGAATTCTCAACGAGGAAATAAAGGCGGAGACGACGAAGGCACTGCCGCAGGCAACGTTGGACGGCGCGTGGAAACGGTTGGAGATTACTCATGACCCGGTCAGCGCCTCGTTGTTGAAATCCGCCGAAGACGCGCACCGCATCGGATTTCTGAAGGAGCATCCGGATTTGTCGCGGATCTATGATCTCAAGCTGCTCAATGAAGTCTTGCGTGAAAAGGGGCAGGCCGAAGTCAAATGATGGTGATCCAGGAAGAGTTGGAGAACGCTCCGCCCGAAAAGCTGGTGGTGGAAGGCGTGTCGAAATGGTTTCGGACGCGCCGCGCCGAGGTGCACGCGCTCGACAATGTTTCGCTGACCGTCCGCGAAGGCGAGTTCATCTGCCTGGTGGGTCCCTCGGGTTGCGGCAAATCGACGCTCCTCAATATCATCGCGGGCCTGGAAATTCCCGACAGCGGACAGGTGCTGGCTGACGGCAAACCCATTCCGGGGCCGGGCCGCGAGCGCATGATGATGTTCCAGGAGTCGGCGCTCTTCCCGTGGCTGGACGTCATGGATAACGTGCTATTCGGCCTGAAACTGAAGCCGAATTTGAAGAGGAAAGAGCGCCGTGAAGTCGCGAAGTATTATCTCCATCTTGTGGGCCTGGAGAAGTTCATGACGGCCAGCATCCACGAACTGTCTGGCGGCATGAAGCAGCGCGTCGCGCTGGCGCGGGCGCTGGCGCCGAACCCGCGTGTGCTGCTCATGGACGAACCGTTCGCGGCCCTGGACGCGCTCACACGCGAGCAACTGTACGGGGACATCCAGCGCATCTGGCAGGAACGCAAGAAGACCATCATGTTCGTCACGCATAACGTCCGTGAAGCCGCCTGCCTCGGGGACCGCGTCGTGTTGTTCTCCCCGCATCCCGGGCGCATTCAAGAGCAGTTCGAGATCGATTTGCCGCGTCCGCGTGACATCAACAGCGTCGATCTCGCGAAACACTCAACGGAGATCCGGAGTGCCCTCAAGCGCCACATGAATTCGGAGCTGGCCGAGGTGGGGGGATGAGGCGGACATTCGTGGTCATCGCTTTCTTCGTACTGTTGCTTGGGGTGTGGGAGGCGCTTGTACGGATGAAGTACTGGTCACCAGTGTTGGTGCCATCACCTCTCAGCGTGGCGAGCTATCTCGTAGGTGCCTTCCAGGATGGCACACTCCTTGGCGCCACAGTAGTGACCATTCGCCGGTTGCTCATCGGCTACGCACTCGGGCTGCTGTTTGGGTTGCCGCTGGGTTTGTTGACAGCACGGTTCAAATTTTGCGAAGACACCCTCGGCGTCATCGCGTTGGCATTCCAAACACTCCCAAGTGTATGTTGGGTACCGTTGGCATTGCTATGGTTCGGACAGACGGAAGCAGCGATGCTGTTCGTCGTCATCATGGGGACGTTGTGGTCTGTGGTGATCGCTACGGACAACGGTGTCCGCACGGTACCTCCGATTTACGCGCGCGCGGCACGCACGATGGGCTCGAAGCGGTTGCATACGTGGATCAAGGTGATCGTGCCCGCTTCGCTGCCGTTCATCGTCAGCGGCATGAAACAGGGCTGGGCGTTTGCCTGGCGCTCCCTGATGGCGGCAGAGATTTATGTGACGATTCTGAGTGGATTCGGACTGGGCTATCTTTTACAAGCCGGACGCGAACTACAGGCCATGGATCAGGTCATCGGCATCATGTTGGTCATCATCGTCATCGGTGTGCTCGCCGACAAGATTCTCTTCTCGCCCTGGGAACGGTTTCTCTACCGGCGCTGGGGAACGGCGAAGGACTGAACGGAAAAAAGCAGAATCCGTTTTGGTCGGCTGGTGTGTTTTGAACAGGGCGGAAAAATCCGGCCAGTAGTCGCGGGCCCCTCTTCGGATGTTCCACAGTGAATGTTGCTTCGGCCGATAACCTGCTATTATTAACCGCGGGTGAATCATGCGAGCGAAAAATAATATCGGACTGGGGACGGCATCGGAACTCAGCGATCCGAAGACGATCCGGTACATCAACCTGAAGCTGGCGTTGCTGGGGTTTCCGACGGCGGCGGCAGGTTCCGACCCGGAATTCGAAGAGATGAGGGCAGCACTGCTGCAACACCAGCGTGAGACGGATCGGTTGCTGGCCGACTATCTTTGCCCAGCCGACCAGCGGATCCAGAGCTTTCTCAACGAATACCTCAAGGAAACCGGCACGACCATCCGGTTGCCGGGACGGACGTTTGTCCTGGATCGCCACGGCCTGGCCCGGGTGCTTTCCCTGGCGCCGGATCGCGACGAGTTCATCTCGGAACACGTGCGGTCGTATCGCGTCAAGCAGGGTGTGCTGCATAATCCAACCGCAGACCGCCGCACGACGCAGGGGATTTTTCACATCGCGGAAGGTGGATTGGGTATTCCAGACGATAAACGCAGCGTGCCGAAAGCCGTATTTGGCCGGATGCTGCAACTGGCGCTGACACCACCACCGGAATTGTTGCGGCTGCCATTCCGGTCGTCGTCGGAAGCCGCGGAGTGTTTCGTGTCGCTGCTGCTACGACCGTTGGTTGTCCCCGAGGTATCCGGGTACATCGCGGAAAAAACGATGGAGGTCCGTTTCTTCGCGCCGGGGAACCTGGTGAGCAACCTCGACTTCGTGGAGAGCATCTTTGGCAACGGAGGCGACCCCTTCCTACCGGAGAACGACGCGGGCCTGGACGTGGAGCACTGGACCGGCCATACCGGTTGCGTGATTCTTGCGCCGCACCTGGTCAGAATCACCAAGAAAGAAGTGGGCCTGCCGCACTGGGAGGCGGCCACCGAACGACAGCGGCGCGACGGCATGTGCTGGCGCACCGAGACGGAGTGTTATAACGACGGCCTGGCGTTCAAGCTCACCTGCCGCAACGCGCAGGGGGTGATGGTCACGATCATTGCCGACAATTATTTTGGGTACTGCAAGAAGGAGGTCAAAACCCAGATCAGTTATTCGGCCAATCTGTTTGGTCTTTGCGAGG
Source organism: Verrucomicrobiia bacterium (assembly GCA_035577545.1). Taxonomy (NCBI): domain Bacteria; kingdom Pseudomonadati; phylum Verrucomicrobiota; class Verrucomicrobiia; species Verrucomicrobiia bacterium. The sequence continues at coordinate 157,408 of DATLVI010000044.1, read as the reverse complement.
AGGAACACGCGGGCGGCGCGCTGGTTTATCCCTGCTACGATTTGGGCGAAGAATTCAGCGGTGATCTCCACGCGCCACGGCTTGACTATAAATTTGAGGAAATGGTCACTCTCATTGGCGAATTGCTGGACGTGAAACCCGAAGGTTATGCGGTCGATAAAAAGTTCCCCGACATCCTCTATGTGCCGGAGGATGTGCGTTTCGACCTGTTGCGCCAGACAGTGAGTTGGCCTTGCAACGACGGGGCGCAGAAAATCAAACTCCTTCAGGGAAGGACGTACGTTCGTCCGTCGGGTTACAAAGTTCATATGGAGAAGCCACCGGGTGGCCGCTCGTGGCGGCTCGTGGGAACGGCAGCCGAGCCGACGTTTTGCCACAAGCCTTGCACGGTTTCCGGCGGTGGGAAGTCCGAAATTTCCAAACCCATTTCCGACGCGATTATCCAGGGCCCCATATTCATCGCCGACTTCAATCGTGAGTTCGATTTCGCCAACAAGCTGGTCAAACGCGATTATTCCGATCGTTTTCGGGGCAAGACCAGGCCGAAGAAGGACAGCCGTCCCATTCTCAGTCCCGAACGCTCGCTCGGGTCCGTCATAAAACTGCTCACGCCCGCGGACGAGTATACCGCCGAATATAATGAGTGGCTGGCCTCCGTGCCGCAATACATCAAGGAATTGGTCTTCGTCGTGAAGCGCTACTACAAGCCGGAGATGGGGGACAGCTGGCGCGAGCACTTCAGCGTGGACATCATTGATGGCCGGCCGGCCAACGAATTAAAATTCGACAATCGCAAACTGGTGGCCAATTACCTGCGCGTTGGGTTTGACCACGACGGTTCGTGGCGCACGTTTGGTTTGCGGAAGGATTTTCATCCCGCAGTCAAGTTGCAGGCGGAGGACGATATCACCGCCTCGGTCGTGGTACCGACACGGTGTTTGTCGGGCCTGGATCCGCAGTATCACCAGCCGTCGGTGAAGTTCGCCAGGAATTGCGAGTACCGGCTGTTCCAGAGGCCCGATGACGCCAAGCATCGCGGTTACGACAAACAAACCGAAGCGGATTTCTCCAAGCCGGGAAACTTTTTTTCCAACTACCAACCCATCACTGTCGCGCAGGGACGTGAATTGATCGAGGACGCGATCGGCTTCGACAAATTCACCGGACCGATGCAACGAGTGATCCGCGATTTCGTGGAGAGCGGCAAACCGTCGTACGTTGTCTCGTCGGCGCATCCGCGACTGGTGGACGGCAAGCCCTCGAAAAATCCGCGTTACTTGCAAACCCGTCCTGACCTGTTGGATGCCCGCGGTGTTTATCTTGCCGAGATGGGCGCCCGGCTGCGTCGCCGTATTCCTCCCGATCGACCGCTTTTCACACCCGTAAACGCCGTCCTGCCCGGTCGCCGCAACAATCCGCCGGATTCCAGTTCACAGATTCGTTCGCTGGCAGTGTTCAACCCGATTCATTACCTGGAACTGCCCGAGTTGTTCATGGGATTCATCTGCAGCATGACCGGCAAATCGCCATCCACCACGGGTGCCGGCTCGGAAGGAGCGCTGACGAAGGGACCCTTCAACGCGCTCCCACCGATCATCGACCTGAACAACGCGCTGGTCTCGCTGCTGCTTACGGGGGACCACGTTTTTATCACGGCCGCCGGGTATGTTGGCCCGCACGTCCGTGTCGATCACGATATTAGCCTGCTCGTCCCGGAAGTTTGGAGCCGCATGAGCGTGGAAGAGCGCGACCCGAGGTTTTTGATTGAGCATGGTTACCTGGAGAAATGCCGGGACTTCGAGCACAGCGGCCAGCAAGTGCTCGCCAGCCGCCTCGGTTATCGCATCACGATGCGGTTCGTCCTCAGTTTCTTCGGACGCGTGTTCCATCATCCGCACGTGGTCTTTACCGACAAGATGCTTCGTCCCGAGATGCAGGATTACGACATTTTTGCGGATGGTATGGAGAACATGGTTGAGGCCCATGAGCGTATCGCCCGGAGTTATTTCGACGATGGCAGCATTCAGGAGGCTTGTCCACCATTGCGTGCCCTCCTCCATGTCATGGTCCACGGCCATCACGAGGGAAAGGACCTCAACCACCCGGAGTTCCGCGCCCTGTTTACTCGGGAGAACATGCTGGCTGGTGATTGGTACGGCGAACGTCTCGCCGCCAAACAGGCTTTCGACATCCGTTTGTGGAAGCAAAATGTTCGCCGCCTGGAAGAGTTGCTGGAAAAGTCCAGTTACGCCGTTGAAGCGAAGCGGCTGGGCGTCCGTGAGCGTTTGGAGATGGCCCACAGCCAGCTACAGCGAGTGCAAGCGCGGGAGTATCTGGACTTTCTGCATGGATCGAGCGGCGCTCACCCGATGAAGCCCGTCATCTAAAGACGAAAAGTGCCGGACGAGCGGTTCCTGGCAGAAGGTTACGGTACCAGGCGCACGCGGTAATAATGCGACGGGACGTTTGTCGCTCCGCCGGCGTCCAAATAGTTGGTGGTCACGTCTCCGCTGCCCGGGATGATGATGAACGGACTCAGGTCGATGAAGTTGGTGGTGTACGAGCCGCCCACATCCCCACCATTTACTTGCACAACGTTGGTCTTTCCGCCGGCGGTGGCCCATGTGACCAAGATATCGCCGCCCTGTGGTGTCACGGCGATGATATGAAAGACGGAGGCGCTGTTGGTCGGGTCGGTGCCTGTGAGGAACTCGGCCAGATTATTCTGGCCGTCACCGTCAGGATCCGCACCTGCAGTCGCGGCTGGGTTGGTGGTGCTGCCAAAGTACTGAACCTGCCAGCCCTGGAATGCCGTGAGGGCTGTGATGTAATTGAGCTGCGAGTTGGTGCTGACGCCGCCGGGACCGGCGACGACCAACGTGACGCCATACGTGCCCGCGGCATAGGTATGCGACACGCTATTGGTTATGACGTTGGTTGTGATGGTGTCGCCGAAATCCCAGGATCGACCGGTGATGGTGCCCGTCGAGGTGTCGGTGAAGGTCACTGACAATGGTTCTATCCCAGTGGTCGGACTGCCGGTGAAACTGGCGGACGGGGGCGGTGGTCCTGCGCTGGTGACGACAATGTAGCCGGTCTGGGTATTAGTGGCGGGAGCGCCAAGACCCGTGACGATCAACTGCACCGTATTGGTGCCAATGGAGTTGTAGATGTGTTGCACGCTCGTCGCCTGGATGTTTGTCTGGGCCCCGTCGCCAAAGGTCCAGAAGCGGTTGGTAATGGATCCTGTGGAGGTGTCGGTAAACGTAACGGTCAACGGCACAGGGCCGTTGGTCGGGCTGCCGGTGAAAACGACTACCGGTGGCGGGACCGGCCCCATGTTGGTGAGGCCGAGGGTAATCCAATCGATGGGCTGCACGAAGCTCGTGCTCTGGTTGGCGCTGAGGGATGCCACAATGTTGGAGATGCCCAACATGTCGACACGATTCAATATGTTCACGGTCACCGTCTGATTGCTAATCAAACCTACCGCCACACGGGCGGCAACGGTATTGGTAACGATGCGACACCGCATCGCGCGTCCGCCCGTGATCGTAAAGGGTGAGGCCGGGCAGTTGGTGGGACGAAACGTAATATAGGGGCTAACAAGATCGTTGGTAAGCGTCTGGACCACCTGGCCGTCGTATTGCATGTAATTGACGAGATCGACTCCCGCGCCAGTGGGGTAGGTTATGATCACGTGGTTGTTGTCGGCCATCACCTGGGCCGTGACGGTCTGATTGTTGCCCAGCGCCATATCGTTGTACGTACTGTAGGCCTTGGTGGTCGCATCCGCCACGGGCTTGAAGCTCGGACGGCAATCTTTCAACAAGACAAAGGCGCTGCCACTCCAACTGAAGATCTCCGTCATCGGATGGATCTCGTATTTCAGTTCACCGGCATGCTCATGGTAGTAGCGGAAGATGCCACGGGTCTTGGCGTGTTGGTTCCCGGAGGAAACCAAGCCCACGGTTGACGACACATTGATAATTTCGGCGACAATCGGCGATTCGCCAGCGTTGCCGCCCGTGGCGCCAGTGCCCGAGGCGTTTTGCGCCATATTGAAATGCTCGTCGCCGTCAGTCGCCGTCGAGCCGCTCGGCTGCATAAACTCCCACGTGTTGGTAAACTGAGGATAGAGCGAATTGGCCAAGGGCGAGATTTGGACGCTATCGACTTCCCAGTAACCGGCCATTTGAGCAATTTCAGGCCGGGTGTTGGTGATAACGGTCGCGCGGGCGACTTGTGAACAGCAGAGCAGGACGATAATGACGTAAATGCGTCTTGGCATTATTAAACTGGCTCCCGTAGACCATCACCCCTTCAATTGTCAAATAATACTTTGGAAATTAGCATTTGCCAAGCCAAATGCGGAACTGGTAATGGCTTCTCAGCCAAGGCCCTATATTCCTTGTCCGGACTGCCTTCGTTTGATAGGGTACGCAGTCATGGCGTGCGACTTTTTTGTCAGCGCGGCGGAACTTATCAGCACATTCAAACCCAACCGAGCGGAAGGTTAGGAAGGCGCACATGCAATCAAGTAAGATACAGAGAGTAACAATCCTGTCGGTCATGCTATTTGCCAGCGTAATTTTGGTGCATGCGGCCCTGGAGGACGGCTCGAAATTGCTGGATGGGACGAAGTGGAAGATCAAGGCGATCCCCGACAAGGCGACCGCTGACAAAGGCGGGAAAGAAATTGAGGATGAATGGGTTTTCGCCGACGGCAAGTTCACCTCGACGACCATGGCGCGGGAAGGATTCAAGCCGGCTACTTATCGATTGGAGACGGAGCCGGGCGAGATCGAGTTTGAGATCGAGCAAAACAAGGCGATTGCGGTGACCAATGACGTTGTCATTTGGACCGCCACCATCAAGGGCACAAACGCGACCGGTGGGCTGCAGTGGAAGAAAAAGGTGAACGGTGACTTCATCTACGATGTCATCGGCACCAGGAAATAGTTGTACGCCATCTTGTTGGTGCAGGAAAAACAAAGGCTCGGACGCATGTCCGAGCCTTCATAATTGGTAGCGGGGGTGGGATTGCCACTACACGACAAGTGGCTTCCCACTTGATGATGAAAACGAAAAAAGGCCCAGCGCGTTAGCGCCGGGCCTTTAATTGGTAGCGGGGGTGGGATTTGAACCCACGACCTTCAGGTTATGAGCCTGACGAGCTACCGGGCTGCTCCACCCCGCAGTCAAAGTCTGCTGCACCTTAGTGGCGCATCACGGGTTCGTCAAGCACGCGTTTCAGCGGCGCTGGGCCACCGTTGTCGGCGGTGCTTCAAAGCGGAAAATAACTTCGTTGGGGCGCGCCAGGTTCAACTTGTTGCGGGCGGTCCGTTCAATGTAACTGGAATCGTTTTTCAGCGCTTCGATCTCGGTTTTTTGCTTTTTCTCGAGCGTTTCCTGCTGTTCGATCTCGCGGTCGAGCCGCGCGATGTCCTGTTGCATTTCGCGCCGTTGGTGCAGCAGGGGGACGAAGAGAAGGGCGATCCCGCAGCCGACGATTGCCACAAAGACAAAGAACCCGAGTGACTGCAGTTTGCCCCAGAGAGCGGATGTCCAACTCATCGTTTAGAGTTTTCCTCCATAGACGGCATCCTTGCCGAGGATTTCTTCGATGCGCAGCAACTGGTTGTACTTGCAGACACGGTCCGTGCGGCAAAGCGAACCCGTCTTGATCTGGCCCGCGTTGGTCGCCACCGCGATATCGGCAATCGTCGTGTCCTCCGTCTCGCCCGAACGATGGCTGATGACCGCGGTGTAACCCGCTTCCTTCGCCATCTCAATGGCGTCGAGTGTTTCGGTAAGCGTGCCGATCTGGTTGACCTTCACCAGAATCGAGTTCGCCGTGCCGGTGTCGATGCCGCGCTTGAGGAACTTCGTGTTGGTAACGAACAAATCATCGCCGACGAGCTGCAGTTTGTCGCCGAGCTTATCAGTCATCAATTTCCAGCCGTCCCAGTCGCCTTCCGCCAGGCCGTCTTCGATGGAGACGATCGGGTATTTCTTGCACAGGTCGCTGTAGAATTCGATCATTTGCGCGGCGGTGTGCTTCGAGCCATCCGACTTTTTGAAGACGTACTTCTTCGAGGCGGCATCATAAAACTCGCTCGACGCAGGATCGAGCGCGATGAAAATGTCCTTGCCGGGTTTGTACCCCGCCTGCTTGATCGCCGCGAGAATCACTTCGAGAGGGTGCTCGTTGTTCTTGAGAACAGGCGCGAATCCGCCTTCGTCGCCCACCGCCGTGCTGAGCTTGTTTGCTTTCAGCACGCTCTTCAGCGCGTGAAAAACTTCCGTGCCCATTCGCAATGCTTCGCGGAAACTCGCAGCGCCCTTGGGCATGATCATGTATTCCTGCAGGTCGATCGGCGCATCACTATGCGCGCCGCCGTTGAGGATGTTCATCATCGGCACGGGCAATACTTTTGCGTTTGGCCCGCCGAGGTATTTGAAAAGTTCGAGGCCGAGTTGCGCCGCTGCGGCGTGCGCGGTCGCAAGCGAGACGCCGAGAATGGCATTGGCGCCGAGCTTGCCCTTGTTCGGAGTGCCGTCGAGATCGATCATCGTGTGGTCGATACCGACCTGATCGAGCGCGTCGTGGCCAACCAGTTCGTTGGCGATCTTGGTGTTGACGTTGGCGACGGCCTTCTGCACGCCTTTGCCACCGAAGCGCGCTTTGTCGCCATCGCGCAATTCCCACGCTTCATGTTCACCGGTGCTGGCGCCACTGGGCACGGCCGCGCGGCCGACTGCGCCACCGGAAAGTTCCACGTCCACTTCAATGGTTGGGTTCCCGCGGGAATCGAGAATTTCGCGGGCTTGAATTCGAGCAATGTTCGTCACAGAAATCAACTTCCTCCTTGGGGCGCATTCTAGTGCGAACGCTCTGCGAATCAAGTAATTAAACGCAGGACACGCCAAGATTCTGCAGGGGGAGAGGCCGACCTTGACAGGCTTTCATCTCGCGACCTAGGATGCGGTGTGGGGAAAATGTCATGGCGTTAGTCCAATGTCCCGAATGTGGAAACCAGGTTTCGGCGGAAGCGCCGACGTGCCCGTCTTGTGGATTTCCCGTGGCAGCAAAGATCGCGGCCCAGTCGCAGCCGGCACCCGACACATTGCTGGCCGAAGTGCGGCCATCATGGTGGAAGTTCTTCTGGTATCTGGTCTTCTGCTGGTTGGTGATTCCGTTGATCGTGGCCTGGGCGCGACGGGCTTCGGTTGTCCTGCGCATCTATCCGGGTCGAGTTACGCTCGAGCGGGGTCTTTTCTCCAAGTCCTACCGGGAATTCGATGCACGTGATGTCCGCTCGATCGAGATTGATCAGGGTATCCTGGCCAGGATGGTTGGTATTGGCGACCTGACCATTTCCACGGCGGCCACGGTTGACCCGGACGAGGTGATCGAGGGCATCCCCAATCCGAAAGCCGTGCGCGAGCTAATCCTGGCGCAACGGCAGGGCCCGTAGCGCGCCGTTCAATTCTCCACGTCAACGGTGCGATGTTCGCGCGCCGACTCCAACAGGGCCTCGATCGCACGCATGTTACCGCGCGAATCGCGCTCGGCGTCTATGGCCGGTGGAAACTGCGGAGCATGATTCTCGCGCACGCACTGGCAGAAGTGTTTTAGCTCCAGCGCGAATGGCGCGAGGACATGCTGCGGGACAGCGGGTGTTTCGATGCGGATGGTTTCCGTCCTGCCCTGTCGCGTGAGATGTAATTCGGCGGGCCAGAACGGCGGTGACCACGGGTGGGGAATCAGCAACCGGCCTTCGGTTCCGATGATTTCCGCGGCGTAGGAAGGTTCGGATTCCATGCTGCACAAAAAGTGGGCCGAGAGACCCCCAACAAACTGGAGGCTTCCGCTCAGCGTCAGATCCACGCCGGTTTGCTTATCGAAATGGGCATAGGCCTCAACGCGTTGCGGTTCGGCATCGGTGAAGAAGCGAGAGAAGTTCACGCAGTAGCAGCCGATATCCATCAACGCGCCACCGCCAGCATCGCGCCAGAAGCGCGGATTATTAGGCTCCCGTCCCTGGGCGGATCGGTTGGAGCGGATGTGCAAGACGCGCCCAATTTCGCCGGCGGCGACGCGGCGTTTGGCTTCCACCATCTGCGGGTGAAACCGATACATGAATCCTTCCATCAACCATCGTTGATTCGCGTGCGCGGCGGTGAACATCTTCTCAACCTCCGCGCTGGAGCAGGCGAGGGGTTTCTCGCAAAGAACATGCTTGCCCGCTTCGAGCGCGCGTACCGACCATTCACAGTGCAACCCGTTGTGGAGGGCGTTGATAATGACATCGATCTCGGGATCTTGGACGAGGGATTCGTAATTCGGATGGGCGCGCGGGACATTGCGCTTGTTGGCGGCGGCGCGGGCGCGTTCCGGGTCGCGACTGGCGACGGCCATGAGCGCTGCTTCGTCGATCAATTGGAAGGCATCGGCGAATTTGCCGAACATCCAGCCGGTGCCGAGAATGCCGCAGCGGATTTTATCCGTCTCACGCATGGACGGAAGCGTAACGACGGGCGTTGGCTTGTAAAGGAGATTGTTTTGACTTCGACGGCGAGGCGTTGTTACGCTGCCGCACCGATGACACAGGGAGTGAAATGGTTTTATCTGGTAACACTGGCGGTGTGGATCGGCAGCATCGTCTTTTTCAGTTTCGTGGCAGCGCCGACAGTATTCAAGACGCTGAAACCGGAAGATGCGGGGCTGCTGATTCGACGGATTTTTTCGAAGTATTACCTGCTCGGAATCATCTGCGCGGCCGTGAGCATTGTTTGTCTCGGGCTGTTGCTGGCGGATCGGGCGTACAGCCGGTGGCCGGCGATCTTGAGCTTACTGCTGGTGGCGGGCATGGGCGGGACGGATCTATGGCTGCGTCAGGGGGTCATGCCGCATATGAATGCGTTGCGCGACCGCCGGGCCATGTTTGAATCTTCTGGAAAACCGCCGGACGAAGCGCTGGATCTGGAATGGAAAGCGCTCCACCGACTCAGCGTGCAGATGAATGGCGTGGTGCTGTTGTGCGGGTTGGTCTTGGTATTTCTGGTAGTGTACGCCCGGGTGGTCTGATCCCATGCGCCTTTCACGGCGTCAATTCCTGAAACTTGGCGTGCGCGCGGGTGCGGCGTTGGCCTTCGCGCCAATCGGCTGTTCCTGGGTGCGCTCGAAGTCTTCCCCTGCGACGGGCGTCTGGGTCAATGATGTCCATTCACAGCTGAATCCCACGCGCGTGCAACGTGTCGTCCGTCCCGCATCCATCGGGGAGATCGTTGACACGGTGCGGTTCGCGGCAAAAGAGGGTGGTGTGGTTAGCGTCGCCGGTGGTCGGCATGCGGCGGGAGGCCAGCAGTTCGCCACCGATGGTGTGTTGGTCGATATGCGCGGGATGAATCGGGTCATCGCGCTGGACGCGGACGCCGGGATCGTGGAAGCGGAAGGGGGCATCCTTTGGCCGGAATTGATGGATGAGTTGGCGCGCCGGCAATCGGGAACGGAGCCGGCTTGGGGCATCGTGCAGAAGCAGGGTGTCGATCGGATGTCGCTGGGAGGTTCGCTGGGCGCGAATATCCATGGCAACGGGCTAACGCTTCCGCCGTTTGTCGGGCAGGTCGAGTCATTCAAGCTTGTGGACGCAGCAGGCCGGGTGCGGACATGTTCGCGCAACGAGAATGCGGAATTATTTTCTCTCGCGGCCGGCGGCTACGGACTGCTCGGGATTGTCACTTCGATGCGGTTGCGGCTCATGCGCCGGCGCAAGCTCCGGGTCACGACACAGTTGCTCGAAGCTGGGGACGTGGTCACGACCTTGGCGCGGCGCAAGGAGGAGGGTTGCCTGTATGGGGACTGGCATTATTCGCCCGATCCGTCCTCGAACGATTTCCTGCGGCGCGGTGTCCTCGCGACGTATCAGCCTCTGCGCGAAGACGAAGACGTGCCCGTGAATGAAGGTCCGCTGCCCACGAGTGATGACTGGCTGCGGTTGGTCACTCTCGCCCATGTCAATCGCGGGGCAGCTTTCGCGCGGTACGTCGAGAGCGCGCTGGGCCAGAGCGGGGATGTCGTCTGGTCGGACACGTTCCAGCTCGATCGCGCCTATGTGGACAATTACCACGCGGTGGTCGATCGGGAGTTGAAGGCGCGTGTGCCCGCGAGTGAGTCGCTCGTCGAATTTTTTGTCCCGCGCACTTCGCTGGTGGTGTTCCTCGATGAAGTGCGCGCCGACTTTCTGCGCCATGAGGTGGCCATGCTCTACGGCACGGTGCGGCTCGCGGAACACGATACGGAAAGCGTTCTCGCCTGGGCGCGTCAGCCGTGCGCTGGCGTGGTATTCAACTTTCATGTGGTTCATGATGACCCGGGGAGGCGCGCGCTGGCGGACACGTTCCGTCGGGTGGTGGACATCGCGGCGCGGCATGATGGGACGTTTTACCTGACCTACCACCGGTTCGCCACGCGCGCGCAGACCGAGCTTTGTCATCCGCGCCTACCGGAATTCCTGCGCGCGAAGCGGCGGTATGATCCGGCGGAGGTATTCCAGAGCGATTGGTATCGACATTACAGCCGAATGTTTGCGAATCTGGCTTGATTCGGCGAGAACCAGCGGTTTATTCGGATGATGGAATCCCATGTTCAGAAACCATCCAGTACTGAGGTACGGTTGTAGTAAAGCGATTTTTGTAGCGCTGGTGTTTGGGAATGTATTCGCATTCGGTGCGCGCCTTTGCGCAGAGAATGCGGCGAAGTATTTGCCGCCGCCGCAGCCGCAGGGCGGGGTGGTGACGACCGTCGTAGTCACGCCGCCGCCGCCGGGTAATGTGGGGCGGAAGATATTCGCGGGGCTGAAGCGTGACGGGCGGATTGTGGCGCGCGGTCAGGCGGTGGTGCCGGCAAGTGGATATGCGATGGTAAACATCGAGGCCATGGAAGCGACGCAGACCCTGCGGGATGGTGAGTACGAACTCTGGCTGACGATCAACCGGGACGAGTTGGAGTCCTGCTACCCGAGCTACGGCGATTTGTTCGTGAGCGAGAAGTGGAACATGCGGGAGGCGTTGGGCGATCCCTCGGTGTGGAAGGAACGCAAAGTTATTTATCTTGGTGATTCGGTGGCGCTTTGGTTGTCCGACCCGTCGGTGTGGAAGGAACGGAAACTTTCGAAACGCGAGAACCTCATCACGGTCCATTATCATCGGTACGACGAAGATTATGACAACGTGGGCGTCTGGACGTGGGACGCGCACGATAAGCGGACGCCCGACCAGAACGAGATTTTCGAAGTGGGTCGCGACGATTATGGGCCGGTCCTGCAATTCGACCGCGGCGATTACGGCGAGAAAGGCGACTCAGATAAAATCGGCGTGCTTGCGCGCATGGCCGGTGATTGGAACCGCAAGGATGGCGACGACAAATTCTGGAATCCGGGGATGGGCGGGGACATTTACCTCGTCGGCGGCGAGAACCGCGCGTGGGCACAGCGGCCGGATATCAGTCCACGGCTGGTCAGCGCATCGATCGACGCGCCAGATCGGATCGTCATAGGGATGTCACGGCGGGTGAGCCAGAGCGACGTGACGCCGGACAAGATCACCATCACCGACGATCAGAAGGAAAAACAAGCTTCCGCAGCGACGCGCCTACTTTCTCACGACGGGAAGCCGACGGCGAACGACGTCGAGTTGACCATCAGCGCGCCGCTGGATGTTGTGCGACGCGCTTACGAGGTGAAGGTGGAGGGTTTCGGCGGGAGCGTTCGCGCGCTGCCGCGAGCCATTCTGGCGGACACAAATCTGTTTTATGACGGCGCGGCCGTGCTCGGGGCGACGTACACACATGAGGCCACGACGTTTCGCGTTTTTGCGCCGACAGCGCGCGCGATGCAGGTGGTGATTTACGATCAGGCGACGGGCGACAAGGGCCGCGCGTCCCACGTGATGCACGCGATGGGCAAAGGCATCTGGGAGGGGAAGGTGGCGGGCGATCTTGAGGGGAAGTTCTATCTCTACAACCCCGAGGGCGACGGTTTTACGCCGGGTCGGGAGGTGCTCGACATTTATGCGATCAATGCCGTCAACAGCAGCCAGCGCGCGCGGATCACGGATCTGTCGAAGACGAATCCGCCGGGGTGGGAGAAAGCGAAAGCGGGACCGGCGTTCGATTCGCCGGTGGACATGGTGGTGTATGAGATGCACGTGCGCGATTTCACCATCGCAGAGACTTCGGGCGTGAAACACAAGGGGAAGTATCTCGGTTTCACTGAGGCGGGCACGCATCTGCCGGGGGACGCGGCGATCAAGACGGGGTTGGACAGTCTCACGGAATTGGGAGTGACGCACGTACAGCTGCTGCCGGTGCAGGATTTCGAGAACGACGAGGCGGGCACGAACTATAATTGGGGCTATGTGACCAGCGCCTACAACACGCCGGAAGGCTGGTACGCGACTGGCATCAACGACGACAGCCGTATCCGCGAATTGAAACGACTCATTGCGGCGCTGCACGGGCGTGGCATCGGCGTGATTTTGGACGTGGTCTACAACCACACGGCGAACTCGACGTCGTTCAATGCGCTCGTTCCGCGCTATTACTACCGCTACATGGCCGACGGCCGGCTCTATAACAGTTCGGGTTGCGGCAACGATTTTCGCAGCGAAGCACCGATGGCCCGCAAATACATCCTCGACACGCTGAAGTACTGGACGCGGGAATATGGTGTTGATGGGTACCGATTCGACATCATGTCGTTGATCGACCTCGACACAATGAAGGAGGTTGAACGGGAACTCCGCGCGATCAACCCGCGCATCGTCCTCTACGGCGAAGCGTGGGGAGGCCAGAACCTGCCGCCCGGGCTGAAATCGACGGACAAAGAGAACGTGCGCGGTACACACCTCGGCGGGTTCAATGACAACGTCCGCGATGCGTTCATTGGTTCTCAATTCGACAAGAACAAGCGCGCTTTCGTCGAGGATGGTTCTGGGATTGAGATGGTGAAGCACGGGATCGAGGGGAACTGGCGCGACTGGGCGCCCACGCCCGCGCAGGCCATCAATTTTCTCAGTTGCCACGACAACCTGGTCATCTGGGACAAGCTCAAGATCTCAAAGCCTGCCGCTACCGAGGCCGAGATGAAGGAGATGATGAAGTTGGGTTATTTGATGCTGCTCACGTCGCAGGGAGTGCCGTTTCTACACGGCGGTGAGGAATTTGCCCGCACGAAATTTGGCAACGACAACAGTTACAACGCGTCCGATAGCATCAATGAGGTGGATTGGTCGCTGAAGAAAAAGAACTACGATCTGTTCACCTACACGCGCGACTTGATTGCGTTGCGCAAGGCGCATCCGGTTTTTCGGCTCCGCGCCAAGGAACAGATCGCGGCGTGGCTGAGGTTCCATGATACGAATGTTCCCGGGACGGTGATGTTCACTCTTGATCCGGGTAGCGTGCCGGGCGAGACGTGGAAACACGTCTGTGTGATTGCGAATAGCGCCGACGCGACCAGCTCTGATTTTACGCTCCCCGCTGGTCAGTGGCACGTGGCCCTCGACGCCAGTGGCGCGGTCAAGGATGAGCGTGTTGTGGAAGGCACCGTTAATGTGCGGTACAAGTCGGGGATGATTTTGTATCAGCGGTAATGCTTGAGAATGAAGATCATTCGCTCCATCGGCTGGTTTCTTCTGGTTGCGCTCGCCACAATTGTTCTATCCCCGAAAAGCGCAATGGCGGCAGACCACTCGAATGCAGACCGAGATGTCATGGAGGGTGCGAAGCTCTCGGCAGACGAGGCGCAGCAACTCGAAGAGACGCTCAAGCACAAGCCCGAGGATCTTTCCATTCGCGCGAAGCTACTTGGGTATTATTCCAACCGACCGCAACACTCCGCGTGGTTTGACGGCATTCGCAAACGAGAAGTGCTTTGGATTATCGAACACCACCCGGAAGCACGAATTGCCGGGATGCCATATGTGCAGTTCGACGCCAACTCCAATCCGCCGGCCTATCAAGAAGGCGCCGCGCTTTGGAAGCAGCAAGTTTCCAAACGCAGCAATGACCCGCACGTCTTGCGCAATGCGGCCAACTACTTCCTGTTGCATGATCCCGTAGTTGCCGAAGACCTACTGAAACAAGGCGCGACCCTCGAACCCCAGAACCCCGAATGGCCCAGTGCGCTGGGTCACCTCTATCTCCTCCGAGTTAGAAGCAAGACCCCGGAGGAGGCGAAGCGTGCCATTGCTGCCGCGTTCAATCAATACGAACGCGCCTACGCCCTAACTCCGGAAGCTTACAAATCCTATCTACTCAAAGACCTGGCCAAGACTGCCTTCGATGTCGGTGAAACCAATAAAGCGAGGGTATATGCCGAAAAGATGCTGCAGGAGGCGAATCTGCAGAAGAAGGACTGGAACCGCGGTAACGACATCTTTTTTGGCAACCTCATTCTTGGCCGCCTAGCGCTGAAGGCGGGAGATATCGAGCGGGCCAAACATTTCCTGATCGAGGCCGGCAAAACGCCCGGCTCGCCGCAACTCGATTCCTTCGGGCCGAACATGACGCTGGCCAAGGAATTGCTCGAGAAAGGCCAAACGGAAGTTGTGTTGGAATTCTTCGGCCTCTGCGCGAAGTTCTGGCGCTACCAACCGCGGCTGAGCGAGTGGACTGCCGCCGTCAAACAAGGCGCCATCCCCGATTTCGGCGCGAATCTCGATTACTGAGTAGGCGCCGAGGCTACCATGCCGGGCTTGACTTGCATGGCGGGTAAACGTAGACAGGGACTGATAACTATGATGAGGGCTCCGAAAATGAAGCGAACCGATTTTGTCCTGGTCATAATTACCGCCATGGCCCTGCTGGCGACGAGTCAAGTGTGGGCGGCGGTCAAGGTGGAGCCGGCGGAGCCAGTGGAGCCAGTTGAAACCAAGGTCGAGCCCGCGGGGCCGGGCGAAAGGTTGGTCGCGTTTCGGACGATCGCCAACAACTTCATCACGGCGGACCCGAGCAATGCCCTCGATTTGGCCGGGGTCAAGATCGGTTCCAAACAAACCTTTACGCTTGTCGACATCACGGGAGGCGAACTGGCGGACGGACACGAGGTGAAGATCCGCTACACGCCGCACACCGGGAAGCCCAGCTATTGGCTGGAGACCAAAGGAGTGATTCGCCGGGGCCACGACGGCGATGTTTTCAAGATCAAACGCGTGGACACAAAGATCGCGCTGGTGGCACCGAGCGGGAGATTCGTGGCGCCCCCGACTGTTGCGAATGCGCTCGGGTTATCGGACAAACTGGAGGGCGCCCTGCTCGTCGAGATCCTTGATCCTGCGAGAAAAGTTTCCATTTTGAAAGCGACCGACTAACCTGCGCCGGCTTCGTCAGAGACTCCGCCACCCGCATCGACTCGGCCATCTGCGCCGGAAAAATCCGAAGCCGCGCCGTAAAGCGCGGCGACTACCGTCGCATGGCGCGGTCGGCGCTCCACTGGTGGATTTCTTTCTTCGTGGATGACCACTTTTTGACATCGCTATGATCGTCGAGGAAGAGGTCGAAGAGTTCGAAGAAGAGATCGCGGAAGTCAGCTATTTTTTGGACGCGTTCTTGGAAACGGGAGGCCGGGTCCAGCATCTCCTTGGGTTCCGGTAACTTCAACCCACGAAACACGAACGTCTCGGCGTCGAAGGAACAGGACCAGTTTTCGTCGGCGCGGGCGAGGAGGAGTTTGGCGCGGCGCAGTTTCTTGCCGCTGAGCAGGGCGGTCTTGGCCTCGGCGCTGACGGTGGGCAGGCCTTTGCGCAGGGAGATCTCGTGGGCACCGTCGCCGGCGCGGGTGAAGAGGAGGGGGCCTTCGATGGCGATGCCGAATTCCCCGGCTTGCTTGGTGTTGAACACACCGCCCCGCGCTTCCGAAGCGAACCAGAGCCACGTCAGGAAATCGAGACCGGGCGTATCTTCCATTTCGGCGTCGGGCACTTCGGGCGAGAAACTGGTTTTGCTCCAGTCAGCGACATTGATACTGCGGCGTTTCGCGGCCGCGGTGCCGGCGGCGATGGGAATGAGGTCGACGCCGACGGTGGCCTTGAAATGGATGAGGAAGACGTCGAGTTGGCTTTCCGAGAGCGCACCGGCGTAGAGGATGCGGTCGCGGTCGTCATAGATGAACGGGATGCCTTTCAGCGTCGGCGGCATCGTGGGCAGGAGACGGCTCATGACCTGTTTGCGGATGTCGCTGCGGGCTTTGCGGTCGACGAACGGTTTGCCCTCCTCCTGCATGTAGGCGACTTCCTCCAGCATGCACTCCGCGCGAAGCAGGGAAGTGGGGACTTTACGCTCGGCTTTCACGAGGGCGAGGCGGAGGTAACCGCCGTAGTAGGCATTTTCGTCGGTGATCGGCGTATCAAGGAGATGGCGACCACCGACCCAGCCCTGCTGCGACTGCGAACCAAGGCTTTTCAAGGACGGCGCGACGTGGTTGTTGAAACGCGTGACCGCGTCTTTCGGCAACCCTTTGACGACATAAAACAGGCGAGTAGCAACGGAACCACTTTCAAATGACATGTATTTTCTCCCAAGGGAGCGTTGCTTATAGCACGCATGCTGGAGGGGGAGAAGAGAAACCGTGCCGCATGGCCGGTTTGTCTGGCAGCGTGAGCGCTGTGCCCGGTTATTTGTCGGATTTCGGCTGCCGGTGGCGATATATATATGGAAGATGAGAACGGATGATCGGAGTTTGTTGTCCCAGTACGCCCAGCGGCGCTCCGACGAGGCGTTTGCGACGCTGGTCAATCGTCATCTGAATTTGGTGTATTCGGTGGCCCTGCGGCAGGTGCGTTCGCCACAGCTCGCGCAGGAAGTGGCGCAATCCGTTTTCACCGACCTGGCGCGGAACGCCGGCGCTCTGAAGCCTGACACGGTCCTGACGGCCTGGTTGTATCGCGTGGCATACCGGACGGCGATCGATATCGTGCGCCACGAATCCCGTCGCCACGCTCGGGAACAAATCGCGATGGATATGGCTGCCATGAGTACCGCTTCTTCGGAATGGACGCGCATCGAACCTTTGCTGGACGAGGCGATGGAGGCCCTCGATGAATCCGATCGAACGGCCATACTGCTGCGTTACTTCGACAACAAGAGCCTGCGTGAAATCGGAGACACGCTGGGGATTTCCGAAGATGCCGCGCAAAAACGTGTGGGTCGGGCGCTCGACCGACTGCGCGAATTATTCTCCAAACGCGGCGCCGTGGTCGGGGCAGCCGGACTAGGGGTTGTCATCTCGGCCCATGCCGTCCAGGCCGCGCCGGTCGGATTGGCGGCGACGATTTCAGCGGCGGCCACAGTAGCTGGAACCACCGCAGTCGCCATCACAACCACAACTATTACCAAGGCCATCACCATGACGCTCCTGCAAAAAACCATCGTTGCCGCCGCCATTGCCGCCGGCGTTGGCTCCGGAATCTATGAAGCACACCGGGCCTCCGCGTTGGGCGACCAGGTGCAGACGCTCCAGGAACAGCAAGCGCTACTGACCGGGCAGATTCAACAGTTGCAGAGCGAGCGGGAGGACGCGTCGAATCGGGTGGCCCGTCTGACCGGCGAGAATGCGACGTTGAAGAATGATTCCGCCGAACTAGCCAAACTGCGCGAGGACCTGGCGCAGAAGGAGGCCGCCAGCGCTGCGAACACGAATAAGGGAACAATGCAAGTGACGGCACAGGCCTGGCTGGACCGTGTTGCCTGGCTCAAGGAGCGGATGGAGAAAACGCCGGACGCAAAGATTCCCGAGCTTCAGCTCGTGACCGAACAGGATTGGCTAAACGCCGCCAAGGGAGAACTCAATACGGACGTAGACTATCGCCGCGCATTGAGCGCGATCCGCGCCGCTGGTGAGGGGAAGGTTGCGACGATGTTGCGGAAGGCGCTTACCGGGTACATGCAAGCGAACAACAAGCAAGTCCCGACGGACCTCGGTCAATTGCAATCTTACTTTGAAACGCCGGTGGATGATGCCATCTTGCAACGATGGGAAATCGCCCCGGCAAAGACAGTACCCAATCTAATCATGGGGGGAGATACGATCATCACGCAGAAGGCGCCGGTCGATGATGTATTCGACACGCGTTTCGGGATCGGACCGGACGGCGGTATCGGCAGCACGGAATTCCTCTATTCGGAGATCAAAGAAACCATGATGCCAGTGTGGGAAGCGTATCGGGCTGCCCATAACGGAGAATGGTCAAGAGATACGTCCCAGTTGGAGCCCTACCTCACCACGCCCGAACAACGGGCCGCGTTCGACAAGCTGATGCTTCGCAATTCCACTTCGAAGTGATCGGCGCTGATCTTTAGTTGCCGCGGGTGAAGGCCGCAGCCGGGGCGTATTCGAACTCGGCGGAGTAGTCGTCTTTGGATGCGATTTCCTGGATTTGCTTTTCTGGTTCAGTTTTGGCTTCGGCGAGCAGGGAGGAGGCCAGGACCTTTTGGCAGGCGAGGAGGCTGGCTGGCGCGAGATCGAGGGCGCGCGCGAGTTCATTGCCAAGAAAGTTGCGCCCCGGTTTGGGGTGAATCATCAAGTGATCGGCACCCGTTTCGACCGGGAAGGGATTTGGCCCGCAGAGTAGTTTCTACCTGTATATCGTAAATTGATAATTTTACTGGACGGGGTGCTTTGGAGGCGGTATGATCGGGGCATGCAAAAAGGTGTCCACCTTCGCGAAGGGCTTCCGCCGACGGTAAACCTATGGCGGACAAGACGGCGGACGAGGGGGCGTGGTACTCGCTGTGCTCGGTTGGCTCCGCTCAGTCCCCTGAGCTGCACCCTTCCGGGCGTCGGCACGACGCGACGCCATTTGCCGCGGGACTACTGCGTGCGGCGTCTCGTCAGACTCGGCTTGGGCTGCCCGCGCACCTCGATTCTGCGAAACGAACCCAATTTAAAAGCGTGTATATTTTCGTGTATATATCTGAATTAGAGTTAGTTATGGAGTTTGCAGAGGCATTTGCAATTGGGTTCGTTCTGGAAAACGAACCCAATTTTAGGGGTGTTTTAAGGGGGGCTGTTGGGGAAAATGAAGGCAAAACGAAGAGACTTTGAGGTCTGCGATGAGCGTACCGAGACGGATTCGTGGTTTTGTGTGGTCTCTGTGGTTCGCGGGGAGACCCTTCGACAAGCTCAGGGTGACATGCCTGCGCTTAGCAAGCGCGGTTACAGCGGGACAGGAATGTGGATATTGCTTTGGACAAGTCTGCGCTTTACAGAAGCGCAGCTACAACCGAAGAGGACTTCGGTCAGAATATGAAGCGGCTTACCTTTCTTTACGCCTTGAAACACTTCTGGCATAGTGGGCGGATGATTTTTCAACTCCGGCGGTCCTTCGTAGTTGTCGCAGTCGTTTCGCTCTTCACCATCTATGCAGCCAGAACATTTGCGGCGGATGCGGCGGATCCGCAGCGGCGGGCGATTGATGAGGCGGTGGCGCGGGTGAAGCCGTCGCTGGTGCGGATCCAGGTGGTGGCGACGCAGTATTACCAGGGGCGGGAGTTGAAGTATGAAGCGAGCGGGAGCGGGGTGATCATCACGAAGGAAGGCCATGTGATTACGAACCATCACGTGGCGGGGCATGCGACGCGGATCGTGGTGATCCTGCCGAGCAACGAGGAAGTGCCGGCGGAGTTGGTGGGGACGGACGCGCTGGCGGACATTTCAGTGGTGAAACTGAAGCCGGACGACAATCGGGAATTCACGCCGGTGGAGTTTGGGAATTCGGATTTGCTGCAGGTGGGCGAGTCGGTGCTGGCGATGGGCAGTCCGCTGGCGATGTCGCAGTCGGTGACGCTGGGGATCGTGAGCAACGTGAAGATGGTGATGCCGCAGGCGTTTGCTTCATCGCGATTTACGCTGGACGGGGAGGATGTGGGTTCGCTGGTGCGCTGGATCGGGCATGACGCGGACATTTATCCCGGCAACTCGGGCGGGCCGCTGGTGAACCTGAAAGGGCAGGTGGTCGGGATCAATGAAATCAGTTTCGGGTTGAGCGGGGCAATCCCCGGCAAGCTGGCGCAGTCGGTTGCGCGGCAGTTGATGGAGAAAGGGCACGTGAGCCGCAGTTGGCTGGGCGTGGAAATCCAGCCGTTGCTGAAAGAGGACAAGGATGATCGGGGCGTGTTGATCGGCAGCGTGGTGGTGGATTCGCCGGCGGCGAAAGCGGGCTTCGAGTCGGGTGATGTGCTGGTGCGGTTGGCGGGGAAGGATGTGCTGGTGCGGTACGCGGAGGAGGTGCCGCTATTGAACCAGATGGTGGCGGATTTGCCGATTGGGCAGGAGATCGAGGCGGTGGTGATGCGCGACGGCAAGGAGAAGACATTGAAGGCGCGGACGACGGAGCGCGAGCCGAGTCAGCCGAAGACTTTTGAATTGAAGCAGTGGGGCATCACCGTGCGGGATATTTCGGCGTTGGCGGCACGCGAGATGAAGCTGAAGAGCCGTGACGGGGTGATCGTGACGTCGGTGCGCCCCGGCGGTGCGTGCAATGATGCGAAGCCGCAGATCAACGGAAGCGATGTGCTGGTGGAGATCAACGGCGCGCCCGTGCACAACGTGGCGGAGATGATGGAAATGACCGAGAAGATCACCGCGGGCAAGACCAAGCCGGTGCCGACGCGTCTGGGGTTTTTGCGCGGGCCGGAGCAGTTGTTGACGGTGCCGAAGGTTGGCCTGAAAGAGATTGAAGATCCCGGGCTCGAGGCGCAGAAGGCCTGGCTGCCGGTCGCGGCGCAGGCGATCACGCGGGATTTGGCGGAGCAACTGGGCAGTCCGGGGTTGAACGGCGTGCGGGTGACGCAGGTTTACACGAACAGCGCGGCGGAGAAGGCGGGATTGAAGGTTGGCGATTTGATCCTGGCGCTCGACGGCGAAACCATTGCCGCTTCGCAACCCGGCGACGAAGAGATCCTGAACACGATGGTGCGGCAGTACAAGATCGGCACAACGGCGACGTTGACGGTGATGCGCGACGCGGACAAGCTGAGCGTGCCGGTGGAGTTGGTGCACTCGCCGAAACTCGAGCGCGAGATGAAGAAGTATCGCGATGAGGATTTTGAGTTTACGGTGCGGGACATGACATTTTTCGACAAGGTGCATGAGGATTGGGCGGAAGGACGGCCGGGCGCGATGGTCACGGAGGTCAAGGACGGGGGTTGGGCGGCGATTGGCCGGCTGAACAACGGGGACATCATCACGGCGGTCGATGGCGAGACGGTGACGGACGTGACGTCATTGAAGGGGAAAATGAAACGCGTGGCGGCGGAGAAGCCGAAGAGCATCGTGCTGCGGGTCGAGCGCGGGATTCACACGGTTTTTTTGGAATTGGAACCAAACTGGGACGGACACAAAGAGATCGCGAAAGGAAATCACTAGGATGAAGAAATATTTCACGTTGGTTTTGTCCATGGCGCTCGCGGTGTTTGGCGGATTGACGGCGCTTCCCGCGCGGGCGGACGACGCCGCGAAATCCGGTCGTGAGATCCTGGCGAAATACCAGCAGGCCGTGGTCACTGTGAAATTGGCGATCAAACAGAGCATCTCGATGGGCGGTCGCGATCAGAAGTCGGACTCAAAAACCGAGACCACCGGCACGGTGATTGATCCTTCGGGTTTGACGGTCGTCTCGCTGGCGACCACCGATCCGAGCAGCGCCATGAAAGACACGTACACCCGGGCGATGGCCGCGCGCGGGGCCGATATGTCCCAGTTCAAGTTTGAAAGCGAGTTGAGCGATGTGAAGATTGTGCTCACGGACGGCACGGAAATTCCGGCGGAGGTCGTCTTGCGTGACAAGGACCTCGATTTGGCGTACCTGCGTCCGTCCGACAAGCCGGCGAAACCGCTGCCGTTTGTTGACCTCAGTCATGACGCGAAGGCGCAAATCCTGGACGAAGTGATCACCGTGAATCGCCTGAACCAGGTGGCGAACCGCGTACCCGCGATTTCGATCGGGCGCATTGAGGCCATCGTCGACAAGCCCCGAACTTTCTATGTGCTGGGTCAATCCATGTGGGGTTACGCGCTCGGCTCGCCGGTGTTCTCACTCGATGGCAGACTCGTTGGCATTCTATTTTTGCGCAGCGCCAAAACGCAGACCGACCAATCGAGTGGCTTCATGTTTAGCAACCTGAACGTATTTGGGATGATGCCAATTATTCTGCCGGCTTCCGACATCGTGGATGGCGCCAAGCAGGCGTTGGAGGCCAAGAGCCCGGCGCCCGAGGAAAAGCCGGCGACGGAAGAAAAGGCGCCGCCTCCATCAATCAAGTCAAAGTAGTCAGGGCTTCACTTCGGACAGATCGATCCTTGCTGGATCGGATTGCCCAAGGCCGAGGCGGGTGGCTGTGGCGATGTGAGTGGCGAGCGGGCGGATCGGCGGAACCTTGGCTTCACGGCATTTGGCTTCGAGGACATCGGTGCAGAGAGAATCGATCGCGACCGGGTCGACGCTGAAATAGAGGCCGCCATAATGCCACGAATACCGCGGCTTGAATCCCAGGCCGCCGGCGTAACCGGCGATCAATCCATCCACGACATTCAGGACAAGTTTCTCGCGCAAAGGGGGCATGTTGCAGATCTCCGCGATCATTGGGTCGCCGTGTTGGCCCACCGTTTCGAAGCGGCGGGTGTTGTCCACCATGCCGAGGGAGAGATTGTAGAGACAGCCGGCCAGGCCGCACACGTCGTGGTTTTGAAGCACGGGGACGTTGATGAGCCTGGTGATCGTCTCAGTCACGAGCTTCGGCAGGTGCGAGCGCTTGCTGAGGTCCTGCTCACTATCCTTGCCGAAAAGCAGGTCACCCCAGATAAGTTTGCCGGCAAGATTGTCCTGGAAATAGGCAATCGGCTCCCAACCGGTGCCATCGATGATGGACACCTCCTGCATTTTGTTGGTCGTGCCTGTTCTCAAGTAACCCGCCGCGCGCATTCGGTTCGGGTCGCGATCAAACACATAAATGTTGGTGGCGGCCACACCCGCAGCGCGTAGCCCTTGGGCGATCGCTTCGACGACAGCACGCCGTGTCGATTGCAACGGGCCCGGCTCGGTATTAATCTTGATGCCGACGACATCGTTACCGGAAGCGAAATGCCGCCATGCTGCCGCCTCGTTCTTTTCGCCCGTAAGCGTAACGATGCCTGCGGCGACCATTGCGCGGACCTTGGCCGCGTCCGCGGTGAAGCTATCCATTGCGCTCGGATCGCGCACGAGTACGACACGGCTCTTGGCGGCGACGGAGGGGGGCGTCGAATTGGTTCCTTCCGCGTGGACGCGACCGAAAAGGAGACAACTTAACATCGGCGCTACCAGATGACGGATGAGAGGTCGGTGGCGCATGGGCAGATGCCGCCGCGCACTCAAAACTTCATCGCGAGCAGGAACTCGGCGTTGGAACGCGTCTTCTTGAGCTTCTCGGTGACCAGTTCCATCGCCTCGATGGGCGGTACTCCCGCGAGCGCTTTACGCAGGATGTAAATACGATCCAGTTCGTCGGGATGATAGAGCAACTCTTCCTTGCGCGTGCCGCTTCGCTCGACGTTGATCGCGGGGAAGATGCGCTTTTCGACAAGATGACGGTCGAGACACAATTCCATGTTGCCCGTGCCCTTGAACTCTTCAAAGATGACTTCATCCATGCGCGAGCCGGTTTCCACCAGCGCAGTGGCGATGATCGTGAGCGAGCCGCCTTCCTCGACGTTGCGGGCCGCGCCGAAGAAACGCTTCGGCTTGTGCAGCGCGTTGGCGTCCACACCGCCCGAGAGAATTTTTCCCGAGTGTGGTTGCAACGTATTGTAGGCGCGCGCAAGACGCGTGATCGAGTCGAGCAGGATGACGACATCCTTCTTGTGTTCGACCAGACGTTTGGCTTTTTCGAGCACCATCTCAGCGACCTGTGCGTGGCGTTCCGGCGCCTCGTCGAATGTCGAACTGATGATCTCTGCGTTGACGGTGCGTTTGAAGTCGGTCACTTCCTCAGGGCGTTCATCGATCAGTAGCACGATGAGGATGGCTTCGGGGTTGTTGGTGATGATGGAATTGGCGATTTTCTGCAAGAGAATCGTCTTACCCGTGCGCGGCGGCGCGACAATGAGGCCGCGCTGGCCTTTGCCAATCGGCGTGAAAAGATCCATGACGCGAGAGTTGATCTCCTCGGACTTGGTTTCGAGGATGAACCGGCTGGTGGGGAAGTAGGGCGTGAGATTATCGAACATAATCTTCTCTTTGGCCTTGTCGGGATTGTCCCGATTGACCGCCTCAACTTTCAACAACGCAAAGAAACGCTCCTTGTCCTTCGGGGGACGCACCTGGCCCGCGACGAGGTCGCCTGTCTGCAGTTCGAAACGCCGAATCTGCGAAGGCGAAACGTAGATGTCTTCGGGACAGGGGAGGTAGTTGTATGCCGGTGAGCGAAGGAAGCCGAAACCGTCGGGCAGAATCTCCAGGACGCCCTCGCCGAACATCGCCCCATTGCGCTCGGCATTCTTCTTGAGGATCTCGAAAATAATCTCGTACTTCTTGAGGACGGCGACCGTCTCCACACCGCCATCGCGCGCCATTTTTTGCAGGCGCGGCATACTCATGGCCTGAAGGTCGGCGAGATTCAGAGTCTCGCCGGGTGGCAACTCATTGCGCGTGGGGGTCACCTCTTCCTTCTCGGCTGTGGCCAGCGCGACACCCCCGCTCTTCTGGGCGTCATCGAGCTTCGCTTCCGTCTCGATTGCGGTGCCGGTCGTCACTTTTGGTTCGTCACTCTTGCTTGCCCCGATTTTTTCGGGGCTAGTTTTTGCTCGGGGCATGGTAAGTCTCCTTGATATTGGCCCAAATCGTGTCAGCCTGTTGGTACAACACCACCAACCGGCCGTCGTTCCAGATTACAAAATCAGCCCGATCCATTTTCATTTGCAACGGCCACTGCGCGCGAATGCGCGCGCGAGCCTCTGCTTTGCCTAAACCCTTTCGTGCCAGGCGCGCAAGTTGTGTCGGCTCGCTGCACCCGACCGCGACGACGCAGTCAAATTGTGCTTCCGCCGCGACTTCGTACAGCAACGGAATCGCAACAACAGCAATTCCGCCCGTACCCTCGCGCTCCAGCTTCTCGACGTTCTTCGTCCACATTTTTTCCACCGCCGGGTGGATGATGCGGTTCAGCGCGTCGCGCTTCCGTTCGTCAGCAAACACAATCTTGCCCAGTTTTGGACGATTGACTGTGCTATTCTTGTTCAAAATCTTCAGTCCAAATGTACGCACGACTTTTTCCCACGTTGGCGTCCTGGGCATCAAGGCCTGATGCGCCAACGCGTCGGCGTCGATGCCCACCGCCCCCGCCTGTTGCCAGTAATGGAGGGTCATCGATTTTCCCGTGGCGATACCACCCGTAAGCCCGACCTTGATCAGTTGTTTCATAACCAGGTTTTTGCTGCCGAATTCATGGAGATGGTGAACCGATTGAGTGCCAGTGATTCGGGGTAGTTACACTACAAGGAGCCTGGGCAACTTTATGCCGACGCGTTGAAAATAACCCCATCGATGGGCTGCGTCAAGTGCGCAGATACACTTTTTCGCAGATAATTCCGGCCGCGGTCGAGGCAGTTGGATGTGCGGGGAAGGTGATCGGCATCTTTGGTAACCGCGATTCCGAGGCGTGCTTTTTCTTTCCCATCGCAGTCAGTTGCGATAGATTATCCAGCACATGCACCCAATGCGCCAGGATTTGGAGGAGATTCTCCTGACAGAAGAGCAGATTCAACATCGGCTCGATAACCTGGCGATGGAAATTCAGCGGGATTATACGGAGAAAGACCTCACGTTGGTGGCAATCCTTACGGGCAGCGTGATGTTTATCGCCGACCTGCTTCGCCGGCTCCCCATGCAATTGCGGCTCGATTACATTGGCGTATCCAGTTACCATGGCGAGACGCGGTCGACGGGCGAGTTGATTCTGACCAAAGCATTGAAGCTTGATGTACGTGACCGTGACGTGCTCGTGGTGGATGACATCCTCGACACGGGCCTCACTCTCGTGAATATCCGCGCGATGCTCCAAAAGCTGCAGCCTCGGAGCGTGAAGTTCTGCACCTTCCTCGAGAAGGACATTCTGCACCGAGAGAACTTCCAAGCCGACTACGTCGGTTTTCACATCCCCAACAAGTTTGTCGTCGGCTATGGTCTTGATTACCGTGAGCGTTACCGGAACTTGCCATATGTTGGCACATTGCGTCCCGAGGCTATTGCGGCGAAGCTGTGAAGATCACCGTTCAGTTTTTCAGTTTCCTCCGCCAATTGACCGGTCAAAGTGAGTTGACCCTCAATTTGCCCGACGGTTCCACAGTGGCTGACGCCCTGGCGCAACTTCATGGAAAGTTCCCTGAGCTCAAAGAAGCGGAAAAGACAATGCTCATCGCCGTAGGCGTGGAATTCGCCATGCGACCAAACCAGCTCCACGATGGTGATGTATTGTCCTTGATGCCGCCATTACAAGGGGGAGGTGAGCCGCCTGCGGACGAACTGCTTCTCACCAACGAATCGATCAGCGAGGGGGAGGCGGAGCTGGGTTCGTTCGGCGGCGAGGTGGGTGGAGTAGTGACGTTCTGGGGAGTCGTGCGCCATATCGAGGACAGGAAACCGATTCGCGCGCTGGAGTACACTGCCTACCGCGAGATGGCCGAGCACCAGTTCCGCGAATTGCTCGCACGGACCCACCAAAAGTGGAAACTGAAACGAATCCGGGTGATCCATCGTCTCGGGATCATCGCTGTTGGCGAGCCGTCGCTGCTGGTCCGGGTAGAGGCGGCACATCGAGGCGAGGCGTTTGCTGCGGCACAGTTCATCATCGATGAGTTAAAGCAGAAAGTGCCGATCTGGAAAAAGGCCGTGCTGTAGCGGCCATTCTCCAGTCACTGCTCAGCCCCAATCTTCGAAAATGACGCGCTCCTTTGGCAGACCCATGTCGTAGAGCAACTTTGTTGTGCCGGCAATGAAATCGTGCGAGCCACAGGAATAGTAAACCGTCCGGTCGGCATCAGGAGAGAATTTCTGGATCATCTCCGGGTTCACGCGGCCGCGCAGCCCGGTCCACGATGTGTCCTCGGGTGGCACGCGTGTGCAAGTGACGAGGAATTGGAAATTCGGGTTGACGCGGCAAAGCGCTTCGAATTCATCCCTGAAAATGATGTCAGCGGGGATGCGTACGCTGTAGAGATTCATGACATGCGTTGGCAGTTTCCGCTGGATCAGGTAACGCATCATGCTCCGATAGGGTGTGACGCCGCTGCCGCCTGAAATCAGCATCGCCGGAATTTCCGGGTTTGCCGGCAGCACGAACTTTCCCCGCGGGGCGATCACTTGCAACACCGTGCCTTCCTTCGCCACCTCATAGACGTGCGCGCCGAAGCCGCCCATGTGTTTGATCGTGATCTCCAAAAATGGACCGTCGAGGGGGGAACTCGAGAGGGAATAAGCGCGCCGCGTTTTGGGATCATCCGGCAAATTGACGGTGATGAACTGGCCGGGTTTCCACTCGGGATCAAAACTCGGTGGAGGTTCCAGCCGGAAAGTCCGCGTGTCCGGTGTTTCCTGAACGACTTTTGTGACAGGCATGTCGATCAACTGGATCGCCATGGCCGTTACCGTACGACATTCTTCGGTGCTCCCGCAACAAACGCGGCAATGTTCTCGGCCGTCGTGTCGAGAATCCGCTCCAACGCTTCCTGGCTGTTGAACGCGTTGTGCGGCGTGAAAACCACATTTGGTTTTTTCAGGACCACATGGTTTTGGATCGCACTGCGCAACTTTTCGGGATTTACGGCGTCGCCCAGCAGTGCGCTCTCTTCATAGATCGACTCTTCGCCCTCCAGCACATCCAGGCCCGCGCCGGCGAGGATGCCTTCGTCGAGCGCCTGCAACAGCGCGTCTGTATTCACCAACCCGCCACGGGCCGTATTGATCAGGATGGCGCCCCGTTTGATCTGGTGGATGTTATCGCGGTTGATCAGATGGTGCGTGTGACGGTTGTATGGCGCGTGCAGGGTGATGATGTCGGAATGGGCCAGCACTTCGTTCAACTCGGCGTACTCAAACCCCAGTACTTCGGCCCAAAAACTGTCCCGCTTCACATCGAAGGCCAGTACTTTCATCCCAAACCCGCGCGCGATGCGAATCACATGCAACCCAATGCGTCCTGCGCCGACAACGCCGATGGTTTTTCCCTTGAGATCGAACCCGCGCAGTCCATCCAGTGAAAAGTTCCCCGCACGCACCCTGACAAAGGCCTCATGGACCTTCCTGGAAAGCGCCAGGATCAGGGCGAACGTGTGCTCGGCCACCGTGTTCTCGCCGTAAAACGGTACATTGCACAAGGTGATTCCGCGCTTGGCGCACTCCGCCACGTCGATATGATCGAATCCGGTGGATCGCGTGGCGACCATCTTCAACTTTGACAATTTCGCCAGGCGCTCCGCCGTCAGCTTCGAATAAATGAACGGCGAGATGATCTCCGCATCGGCGATAGACGCAAGCTGTTTATCCTCCAGCACCTCGCGGAACGCCACCAGGTCGTGCGCGTGATCCACGCGCTTGCGTAGATAGTTCTCTTCCCAATCATGAAGTTCGAGAAGCGCGATTTTCATTCTATCATCCGAGATCAAGCCCAGATCTCCGGCACCATTCGCGATATGCGAACGGGGAAATCTCGCTCGGTTTGATTTCGCTGCGGCCGCCCCAGAAGACATTGGTGTACGAGACCGGAATGCCCGCCTCCTTGAGGTGTTCGTCAATGGCGGTTTTGTGGGCGAGGAGCACTGTCTTGTCCGTGCCATGAGCGACGCCCATGACGTTGACGTGGTGAAACTCGGAGCCCCCTTCGCGCCAGTAGGCGTGGGTCATGATGTGGTGCCGGCCCACTTCACGGCCCGCCTCGATTTCACGACCGGGCGGCACGGCCCAGTGAAACAGGGCGTTGTATCGTGTCACCGCCTCGCCGTTTGCGATCGGCTTTACGTGTTCCAAAAATGTCGAGAAGCGACCGATGATCTTCCGTCGATTCAGGTTTTCCGCGACTTCCAAAAATGTGTCCAGTGGCACCGTTGCCTCCCTGGCTCGGGCCGCCCAGATGTCGGAGACCAGTTCTTCCGGCGTGAATTCACGTTTCAGCGCCATGAGGACCCGCCACTCTTGGTCGTCGAGCGTCGCGACCGACACGTCCGTGACCTCCGCGGGCACTTCGGCGCGGCTGCCGGGCTCAAGTCCACGACGCCGCACGTGACCGACGCCCAGCGCAAAGAGTTTTTTCGCTGGCAACAACAGAAACTTCTCGGCGCCCGTCTGTTGGCGCAAGAACTCGCAGTGTTTCGTCATCGAAAATCCTTGCGGCACCTTCACCGTGGTCCAAAGCCGGTATTTTGATCCGGCAGTGACCGTGTCAGTCGTGCGGATAACGACGTGCCCGCTGAACGGGTCGTGCTGGAACATGTACTCGAAGGCCGTCTCGAGTTTATCGACCGGCACTTGCCACGCCACGAGCGCACCTTGGGCAAGATTCGTCGCCAGCAAGGTTTGCCGCACCCGCCGAATCGTACCCGCGCGCAACATCGCTTGGACGCGCTCAATGACCACGGACAGTGTGACGCCGGATTGGCGGGCGATTTCGCCCAGCGGATCGCGCTGGAAGCCTTGCAGCCGATCCTCGGAAACTACGAGAATTTTGGCATTGATCGGATCGTTGGTGCTGACGGAAACGGAAGCTGCAACCATATGCTTCATTTTACTCTAACTGGTGAACCCTGCCAGCGCTTTCTCGACGAGCGCGCGCTGCCCGGTGTTCATCGGGAGGGTCAGCGCGATCTCACGTGCTTGCGGTGTCATTTTTCGCCACGTCTTTTGCAGGATGCCGACCATCTTCTCGTCACCAGTTTTGGCCGTGGTGTCGGCGAACTGCGTCTCCAAAAACACCAGGCACAATGCGTCTTCGAGCACCCGGCCTTCCGGGTCGCGCGGGAAGTTGCGTTTGCGAATCAGGTCCTGGACGCGCGCCACGGCCGCTTCCTCATAGCCGAGTTGACGCAGAATCTCACTGGCTTTTTTGGCGTGGAATTGTTTCAGATCCTCCCGCCACTTCAAGTACCCGATGCGCCCTGTCGGATACGATTCGCGCGGAGTCATCCAACGGCAGATATGTTGCGCGCGCGCTGCCAGGCGGAGTTCCTCGGAAGCGTTGGGCGCGAGGCGCTCGACCCAGGCGCTGAGGCGCTGGGCGTAGGGGAGTTCGATGCCGCGCGGATCCTGGGCGTTGGCGGCATCGATGCGGGTAATCGCGTCTTGAAAGCGACCCGGATTCATGCAACAAGAATAGAAGGTTCAGGAGGGGAAAACAAACAAATGAGTGATTTGATCAAAGTGGCCGAGGTCGGTGACCTGCAGCCGGGCGAATGCAAGACCGTGGCGGCGGGCGAGCGCGAACTGGCTCTTTACAATGTGGGCGGGAAATTCTGTGCGACCGACAACGTCTGTCCGCACCGCGGCGGACCCTTGGGCGAGGGGACGCTGGACGGTTCGGTCGTGACCTGTCCATGGCACGGGTGGCGGTTTGACGTGTGCACCGGGCAATCGCCGGTTATCCCAACAGCGAAGGTGGAAAAGTTTGACTGTGTGATCGAAGGTAACGATGTGAAGGTGAAGCTCGATGGCAATTAAATCGGCATACGAACTGGCGATGGAGCGGATGGGGGGGGCGCCCGGCAAGAAACTCACGCAGCAGCAGAAGGCCAAACTCGCGGAACTAGATCGGGTCTATTCCGCGAAGATCGCCGAGGAAGAGCTTTCGCTGAACCCGAAGATCGCTGCGGCGCGCGCGGCGGGCGACCTGGAAGGCGCGCAGAAACTCGAAGAAACCTTGCGCGCGCAAGTCCAGAAGTTGCGCCGCAAACTTGACGCCGAAAAGGAAGCGGCCCGGCAGGGGAAGTGAAACCGGCCGTCTGCGTCCTCGTCAGCGGTGGCCTCGACAGTTGTGTGATGCTCGCTGAGTTGTCGCAACGATACCGCAAAGTTTATCCCGTCTTCATTCGTTATGGACTCGTGTGGGAGACGGCGGAGTTGCAGCACCTGAGGAAGTTTCTTCGTAGCGCCAAAATCCCGCGCGTTCAATCCTTGACGGTTCTCGACTTGCCTGTCCGTGACCTCTACGGCGCGCACTGGAGCACAACCGGTCGCAGGGTGCCCAATGCCCGCACACCGGACGAGGCCGTGTATCTGCCCGGGCGCAACTTATTACTGCTGTCCAAAGCCGCTGTCTTCTGCGCACTCAACAAGATCGATTCGATTGCCGTCGGCTCCCTCGGCCACAACCCATTTCCGGATGCCACGCCAAGGTTTTTCCGTGAATTCGCAACTGTTGCCAGTAAGGCACTCAATTCTCGTGTCAAAATCATCGCCCCGTTTCGCGCGCTCCCCAAAGAACAGGTCGTCCGCCGTGGCAAATCGCTTCCACTCAACCTGAGTTTTTCCTGCATCGCCCCGCGTCGCGGAATGCACTGTGGTCGCTGCAACAAGTGCGCGGAGCGGCAACACGCATTTTGCAAAGCTGGCGTGGAGGATTTGACGCGGTATGCAACAGCTTATTGAAGGTGTGCAGAAGTTTCGACGGGAAGAGTTCGGACGGCACCACGAGCTCTGCGCAAGTAGCCGATCGTACGGAGTTCGTCTACTTAGTAGTGTTCAAGGGAGGTTCTCGGAGGATTTGCGAGTCGCCCCGACAGGGCCTGGCTATGACACCTGGGAGCGGACCCCGGTTGTATATCGTTAAACGATAATTTTACTGGACACGGTGCGGCGGAAAGGGTAGAAGTAAAAAAGATGAGGGATGAGGATAGAATTCGGAATCCAGAAGTCGGGAGCCAGAAGGGGCATGAGCCCATTTTGACGGACCTGACGTGGACGAGGGAAAGCACAAAAAACATGCAAATTACGAAACGAACCCCCCTGCTAACATGCGGCTTTACAAGGGGTTATCGCGGCGGGCATCAAAAACCGGCCGGGGTTGATACGGTGCCGGAGTTGATGATGACACATCCAACGAACGCGCGGCAGCGCGTCCCTACGGCGGGATCAGGATACGGCGCGTGATCGACGACATCCGATCCCGTGTGCGCCGACCTTCGGGTTGCGACCTAGGCACTACATGGTCGCGTCTCGTCGGACTCGGCTTCGAAACGACGGAGTTCGTTTGCCGATTTCAGGTTTCCGTTGTTTACGTACTCGTGCTATCAATCTAGGGCATGGCCTACGACTCTTTGCATGATTTCGTTCAGAAGTTGGCTGCGGCTGGGGAACTGAAGCGGCTTTCTGTCGAAGTCGATCCAGTGCTGGAAATCACCGAGATCGCCGACCGCGAGATGAAGTTGCCCCAGGGCGGGAAGGCGCTTCTTTTCGAGAAGTGTAAGGGCGCGCAGTTTCCGCTGTTGATCAATGCGTACGGTTCGACGAAACGTATGGCGCTAGCGCTGGGAGTCGAAAGGGTCGACGACATCGCGCAGGAACTGGGGGGATTGCTCAAGGCGAAGCCACCGACTTCATTCAAGGAGGCCATTGCGCTCCTCGGCACCGCTTTTGAGCTGCGTCATGCGAAACCGAAAAGCGTAAAGTCGGGGCCGTGTCAGGAAGTTGTCCAGTCAGAGCCTGACCTCGCTGCGTTGCCGATTCAGAAGTGTTGGCCACAGGATGCGGGGCGATTCATCTGTCTGCCGCTGGTCGTCACGCGCGATCCGGACACGGGGGCGCGCAATGTGGGTTGCTATCGGATGCAGGTGATTGATGGGCGCACGACCTTCATGCACTGGCAACTGCACAAGACCGGTGCGCGTCATTGGCGGCGCTACAAGGAATTGAAGAAACGCATGCGAGTGGCTGTGGCGCTCGGTGGCGATCCGGTATATGCCTTTGCGGCGACGGCGCCACTGCCGGATGGCATCGATGAGATGATGTTGGCGGGGTATCTGCGCAAAAAATCGGTGGAGATGGTCAAGTGCGGGACGAACGATCTGGAAGTGCCCGCGGACTGCGATGTTGTGCTGGAAGGATACGTGGATCCCGAAGAGAAACTAGATCTCGAAGGTCCGTTCGGTGATCACACGGGCTATTACACGCTGCCCGAGCCCTACCCAAAGTTTCACATCGAACGCATCACTCATCGGCGCGACGCGGTTTATCCGAGCACGATTGTCGGTGTGCCGCCAATGGAAGATTTCTACATGGGCACGGCGAGCGTCCGTATCTTCCTGCCGATATTCCAGATGACCTTTAACGAGATAGTGGACATGGCGCTACCCGCCGAAGGCGTGTTCCATAATCTCGTCGTGGTCTCGATCAAGAAGCAATTCCCATATCACGCCATGAAGGTGATGCACGGGCTGTGGGGCATGGGGCAAATGATGTTCACCAAGATGGTCGTGGTCGTGGACGAAGATGTGGACGTCCACAACACCAGTGAAGTGCTCTTCCGACTCACCGCCAACATTGATCCCGATCGCGACATCATCCTCACCAAAGGTCCGGCCGACGTGCTCGATCATGCCACGCCGATCATGGGATTCGGCAGCAAAATCGGCATTGATGCCACACACAAGATCAAAGGCGAGGCCAACACGCGTCCGTGGCCGCCCCTCATCAAAATGGATGAGGCGGTGAAGAAGCGCGTCGATGAGCTGCTGCGCCATGCCACGCGATGACTTCATCTGCCCGGTTTGCGGCGCCGACGTCCCTGGTAACGCTTTAGCTTGTCCCGAATGCGGGGCGGATGAGAAAACGGGCTGGTCCCATAATACGATCTATGATGGGACCGACATCGACGATCCGGACGAATTCGACTACGGCGATTGGAAGCGCCATGAGGTGGATGGGAGTGCGCCACGTCGGACGAAGAGGCCGTGGTTTTGGTGGGCAGTCGGGCTGCTGATTCTGGGAGCGTTACTATGGCTGTTTGTAGTGCGACGATGGTGTGCGGTCCCGTAGGCCCCATTGCACAGGGAGTTTCACCAAAATTTGAATATCGATGGTAAACGAGCTGGCGTCTTGCTGATCCTCGTGCTGGCAGCTGCGTTGGGGCTTCGCCTGTTTCATCTCGGGCAGCGCGTGGTGTGGTTCGATGAAGCCAACTCGCTGCTCGTCGCCCAGGCGGCGCCAGCGAAGATCATCGCTGCGGCGCGCGACGATGTGCATAGCGCACTGTATTATCTGACCCTGCACGTCTGGCAATTCGTCGTCACGGGTGAGACAGGAGCACGAATGTTGTCGGTGCTCGCAGCGGTGGCGACGGTGGCCGTGGTGTATTTCCTGGGTGGCTGGCTGGCGGGACGAGGCGCGGGG
Organism: Verrucomicrobiia bacterium; assembly: GCA_035577545.1. Taxonomy (NCBI): domain Bacteria; kingdom Pseudomonadati; phylum Verrucomicrobiota; class Verrucomicrobiia; species Verrucomicrobiia bacterium. Next base: position 122,998 of record DATLVI010000044.1, on the reverse strand, counting down.
CTGCTGAGTGCCGGTCTTTTAGGTCTATCGCCGTTGCACGTCTGGTACTCACAGGAGATACGGATGTACAGTGTGCAAACCCTGTTGATCTGTCTTTCGTTTCTCTTCTTGCTCAAAGCGCTACGAGAGGGGCGTGGAATTTCATGGGTGGCATTTGTTCTCTGCACGGCACTGGCTCTCTACGTGCAATACACATCGATATTTGCAGTTTTAGCGCAGGGCGTGTTCGTCGCCGTCTATTATCGAAAGGACCGCAAAACGCTTTGGCGCTGGTTGCTGTCGCAATCTGGCGTGGTGCTGCTTTTCGCTCCTTGCCTGCCGCTGTTATTCTGGCAGACGACCAGGGTCACGGGACGTTCGTGGATTCAACCGTTGGAATTGCGCCAGGTTTTGGGCTTCATTTCACTTTTCAGCGGAGCATATTTGGGAGATGTACGGTCTCGTGCATTTTCTGTTCTTGTGACGATTGCGGTATTGGGCACGGTCGTCGTGATACTCTGCCGGCGGCGCGAAAATCGTGAAACAGGTTGTCTTCTGACACTGTGGTTCGCCCTGCCGATTATTTTGTTGCTGGGGTTGTCGCTGCGACAGAATCTCTTTCTGCCGCGAACATTGGTTTACACGACGCCCGCCCTGGCTTTGCTGGTAGGATGCTCCCTCGCACGTACCGGAAACAGAATCGAGCACCTGACAGGGGCGCTCGTAGCAGTGGCGCTGGTTTCAGCAAATCTTTTCGCGTTGAAGAACTACTATTTTTCGGATAATCCGTGGGTAAAATCCGATCTTCGCGAAGGCACGCATGAAATTGCAAGGAACTTGCGCGCTGGCGACGTCATCGTCCATTCCTCGCAATTCAGCTATCGGCCGTTCCAATATTACCTGGCCAATCAAACCATCCAAGGTGTGGTGAGACAGCCTGAAAAGCTGTCGCATCTATTTGCAGTGATTGGGGATGGACAATTGCCGCAAAACCGCCCGGATCTTCGACGAATCTGGCTCGTTCTTTACCCGGATTTCAAGAATCAGGGCTTCGACGAAAAAGTCCGCGATTGGATGGATGTCCACCACCATTTTGTGCAGGTGCTTCATAATTCACCGACCCTCTTCATTGGCCTATATGAACGACAAGGATCCGAACTGGCGCCTGTAATCGAATAAATGCGCTGCACCCGTCAGAAGTCTTGCTTGCGGTAGGCGACCTGCCTAGAGTGAGAGGAGTAGAGTCTGGGAGTTTTGATGAAGCACTCTGATTTTGTCCATCTTCACTTGCACACCGAGTACAGCCTGCTCGACGGAGCGTGCCGTATTTCCGACGTTGTCGACAAAGCGCACGAATACAAAATGCCAGCTGTGGCGATGACTGATCACGGCAACATGTATGGCGCTATCGAGTTCTACAAGACCGCGCAGGAGAAGGGGCTGAAGCCGATCATCGGGTGCGAGACATATATCGCCCCGGGCAGCCGCCGCGAAAAAAAATCCACGAACGCTCGCGATGCCGCGTATCATTTGGTTCTGCTGGCAAAGGACGAAGTTGGTTACAAGAACCTCGTCCAGCTTGTCTCCAAGGCCCACCTCGAAGGTTTCTACTACAAGCCGCGCATCGACAAGGAAATCCTCGCGCAACATTCGAAGGGACTGATTGGGCTCACCTCGTGCCTCAAGGGTGAAGTGCCGTTCCAAATCAAGGAAGGCCAACTCGACCAGGCCAAGGCCTCGCTGGACGACTATCGGCAGATCTTTGAGCCGGGCGATTTCTATGTGGAACTACAGAACCACGGCATCGAGGAGCAACGCACGGTCAATCGCACGCTTATTCCGTGGGCGAAGGAATTCAATCTCCCGCTGGTCGCGACCAACGACGTGCATTACGTCGAGCGCCAGCACTGGGAGGCGCATGATTGCCTGATCTGCTTGCAAACGCAATCGTTGCTCGCCGACGAGAAACGCATGCGCTATGTGTCCGAGCAGTTTTATCTGCGGACGCCCGAGGAGATGCATGAGTTGTTCGCCGAAGTTCCCGAGGCGCTGAAAAACACCGTGGCCGTCGCGGAGAAGTGCAATCTTTTGCTCGAATTTGGCAAGCTGCGATTTCCCGTTTATCAACCGCCCGACGGTTTTACGCGCGAGCATTATCTGCGGCATTTGTGTGTCCAGGGTCTGCACGACCGGTATGGCATTGAGTGGAAGAAACCGAAGGACGAACAGGAGAAGTCGATTGTCGAGCGCGTGGAGTTCGAACTGAAGATCATGGAGAAGACGGGATTCGTCAGTTACTTCCTGATTGTCTGGGACTTCGTGCACTTTGCGAGGACCAATGGGATACCCGTCGGTCCCGGCCGCGGCAGCGCGGCCGGCAGCGTGGTGGCGTATCTGCTGAAGATCACGGACATCGATCCACTTCGCTATAATTTGCTTTTCGAGCGTTTTCTGAATCCCGAGCGCATTTCGCCGCCCGATATCGACATGGATTTCTGCTACAACCGCCGCCCGGAAGTCATCGATTACGTGCGCAAAAAGTACGGTGACGATCGCGTCGCGCAAATCATTACGTTCGGCACGCTCGGCGCGAAAATGGTGGTGCGCGACGTGGGCCGCGTTATGGGCCTGAGCTACAGCGAGTGCGACCGCATTGCGAAGATGATCCCGCCTGACATTGGGATGACGCTGAAGAAGGCCATGGACATCAATCCCGAGTTGAAGACAGCCTACCAGAATGAGCCGAACGTTAAACGCGTGATCGATTACGGGTACACGCTTGAAGGGATTTCCCGTAACGCTTCGACGCACGCGGCCGGCGTGGTGATCGGCGCGGAGCCGCTCACGAATATCGTCCCGCTTACCACCGGCACAAACTCGAACGAAATCGTTACCCAGTACTCGATGAATCCGTTGGGCGACCTCGGTTTGTTGAAGATGGACTTTCTCGGGTTGAAGACGTTGACGGTTATCAAGGACGCGCTCGATATCATTGAGGAGACCACCGGACAGCGCCTCGACATCGACAAAATTCCGCTTGAGGACAAGAAGACATTCGAGCTGCTGGCGAAGGCCAATACCATCGGTGTGTTCCAGTTGGAATCGCAGGGGATGCGCGACTTGTGTCGCCGCATAGGTGTGGACTCCATCGACGTCATCATCGCGCTCATCGCGTTGTTCCGACCCGGGCCGATGAACATGCTCGACGACTACGTCAACCGCAAACATGGCAAGGTCAAGGTCGCCTATGACCACCCATTGCTCGATTCGATTCTCAAGGAAACGTTTGGCGTCTTTGTGTACCAGGAGCAGGTGATGCAGGCCGCGAACATGCTCGCGGGCTATTCGCTCGGCGGCGCCGACGTGCTGCGCCGCGCAATGGGCAAGAAGAAGCCTGAGGAAATGGAGAAGCAACGCGAGATCTTCATTAAGGGGTGCCACGATAAGAACAAGATTCCCCGTCCCAAAGCCAACCAGATTTTCGACACACTGGCGAAGTTTGCCGGGTACGGCTTCAACAAGTCCCACAGCGCAGCGTATGCCATCGTCGCGTACCAGACGGCCTGGCTGAAGGCCAACTACCCGGTCGAGTTCATGGCCGCGCTCCTGTCCAACGAACTGGCCAATACTGACAAGATCCAGCTTTTCATCAACGAGTGCAAACGTATGGGCATCGAGGTGCAGGCGCCCGACGTCAATGAGAGCGGCGTTCGGTTCACTGTGGGCGATGGCAAGATTCGGTTTGGCCTCGCGGCGATCAAGAACGTCGGTGAAGTCGCCGTGCAAAACGTCATCCAGGTGCGCAATGCGAGTGGACGATTCACGTCTTTTGAGGATTTCTGCACGCGTGTCGATCTCCGGATCGTCAACCGCAAGGTGCTGGAATGTCTCGCGAAGTGCGGCGCGTTTGATTCGTTGGACGAGCCGCGAGCGCAGGTTTTTGCGGCCGTCGAATACCAGATGAGCCGGGCGGCAACAGTACAACGCGATCGCGAGCGCGGTCAGGCGGCGCTGTTCGACGTGGAGCCGGTGAACGCGCGAAAAAAAGTTACCGGCCAACTGCCGTCGGTCGAGTGGACACAGGGCGAAATGCTGGCGTTCGAGAAAGAATTGCTGGGCTTCTACGTGACGGGCCACCCCTTGAGCGAGTATGCCGAAATCCTGAAGCGCTACGAAATGGCCTCTTCGGGAAAGCTCGGGCAACTTCAGGACGGGCAGGTGGCGCGCATCGGCGGGATCATCAGCAAACTGGTGCCCAAGACGACGAAGCAGGGGAAGCCGATGGCAATCATGACGCTCGAAGATCTCGATGGGGCGGTCGAGGTTCTGGTCTTTCCCGAGTCGTATGCCCGGTTCGCCTCCAACTTGAAAGCGGACGCCGCAATATTCCTGAGCGGGATGATCAACCTGCGCGAGGACAAGCCGAAGATCGTCGCTGACCAGATCATTCCTCTGGGCGATGTGCCCAAGAAATTCACGAAAGCCGCGCACATTCGCATCTCCGCGGGCACCACGGAGGATTCGACCCTTGCGCGCGTTCAGGAGGTTCTGCGAAAGCACAAAGGCGAGGTGCCGGTCATGTTTTGCTTTATGTACCCCGACGGTAAACTGGTCTTCCTCGAAGCGCATGAACATTTCTCGGTGGCTCCCACGCAGCAATTCGTGCGCGACGTGGAAGGAATCCTCGGTGAAGAAAGCGTCTGGCTCAAAGTCGACACCGAGAAGCTGGCCGCGACCAATGAAGTCCGCCGCAGTCGCCCGTGGGAACAGCGAGGCGTGCCGGCGGCGGCGGCTTCCTAGGCCAACCTCACCAGGAAACCCGGCCCCCCGAGATTTCCGGGACAAACTCCGGGTGAAGCTTTCATTTCGGAATAACAAGCTTCTGGCCGACTTTCAGGGAATCACTCGTCAGGTTATTGGCTTTTCTCAAATCAGCGATAGTGACCCCGCTGCTTTTCGCAATCGACGTCAACGTTTCGCCTGCGGCCACGATGTGCTCGTTGCCGGTCGTTGCCGGGGTGGTCGCCGCCTTGCTACCGTGCGACCCGCTCATCGCCGCCAGTTCCTTCGCGAGCTGATCGATGATGACCTTTTTATCCGTCTCGCGCGCGGCATCCAAAGCCTTTACGCGCGCCTCGAGCGCCGCCAGATCATTCGCCGAGGCGCCGGGACCCGTGCGACGGACCTCGTCCATTTGACCCTGGACCAGTTTGATGTCCTGCTGGATTTGCTGCTGGTTGAACTGCAGCGCATCGACATCCGCCCGCAGCTTGCTAAGGCGTTCATCGAGGATGGATAACTGCTGGGCGACGGTTTGTTCCTGGGCACGCGCTGGCAGGGCGGTTACCACGCAAGTGACCAAAATCATGGCAAATTTGAGAAGTTTCCTGTGTTTCATGGTCGCAGTCTAGAAACGGCATGGAATCGTTGCAAGTCCCGAATATATTGCCCCACAATAAGTTTCATTTTTCCAACCCAACAAGTAATGGCCTGAATCATGCTTTCCAGTCTCCCGAGCCAGAATTTATGGGCACAGTTGATGTTCAGCATACTGAGGAATTGACGGTCGGATTGGAGTCGGACGACGCGCTCGCACCCGCAACCCCTCCCGATTCCATCGCCCCGCTTTTCACCAATCCCGCCGACTGGTTTGTTCCCCCCTTTCCGGAAAAACTCGAGGACCTGGATGTCAATCCTGGCTTCCTCGCGGATCTGGCGTTGAAGACAGTCCCCCTCGACGTCGATTGCACCACGTTCAGCATCGCCACCCGCATGCGTCTGGGCATGATGATCACTGAGGCCCTCCTCCAGCGACTGTGCCAGGAGAAATTCATCGAGGCCAAAGGCGTTGTCGGCTTGCACAATCATCGCTATGCGATGCTCGACCACGGCTGGGAAGCGCTGCGCCGTCTCACCAATTTCTGCAGTTACGCCGGGCCCGCTCCCGTCTCGCTGAAAGCCTACACCGAGATGATCACCCAGCAGGTCCGCAACCGTCCGCCCTCCTCGCGCCAGTCGCTCGACCAGGCCATGTCCACTCTCATCCTCTCGGACTACGCCAAGGAGATCCTCGGATTGGTCATTGGCTCGGGCCGCAGCTTGTTTTTGACGGGGCCCTCGGGTAACGGCAAGACCGCCACTGCCCGCGCGCTTGTCGACGCGATTCCGGGTGAAGTGTGGATCCCTTACGCCATTGAAGTCGATGGACAGGTCATCCGCATTTTCGACACCCATAACCACGTGCCGGTCAAGCACCCCAATGACGGCTACGACCGACGCTGGATACGGATCAGTCCGCCCCTCGTGGTGGCCGGCGGCGAGCTGACGTTGCAAAGCCTTGATCTCTCCTTCACCGAAACGCAACGCTTTTACGAAGCGCCCCTGCACATCAAATCCAACGGTGGCGTGCTCGTGGTCGATGACCTCGGCCGTCAACGCTGTTCGGCGACCGAACTGCTGAATCGCTGGATTGTCCCGCTGGAATATCGCATCGATTATCTCACGCTCAGCACCGGCAAGAAAATCCAGGTGCCCTTCGAGCAGATTGTCGTCTTCGCCACCAACCTTACCGAATCCGACCTGGAAGATGAGGCGTTCATGCGCCGCATGGGCTACCGCCTCCACGCCGAGGCTCCCAGCCCCGAGACGTTCACGGAAATCTTCTTGCGCTACGCCCGCGCGCGCGGTCTGGCCCCGGATGTGAGCATGGTCGCGCACCTGCTCCAGAAGTATCAAGAGGAAGGCCGCATCGCGAAATCGTGCGACCCGCGCGACCTGATTGATCGTGTGATCGATCGCTGTCGTCTTCACAAGACGCCCCCCAAGTTGACCCTCGAAGGCCTCGATGTTGTTTGGAACGGGTACTTCGGCAAGCGCACCACCGACCCCAAACAGCCCACCAAAGCCCGGGCTTGACCTCCTCTTTGTAGGGCGGGTGCACCGCTTGCCTTCGCTCCCGGTCCGGATTCGCCCCACCCAATTCGTCGTTTTCACCGCCTTTTTCTTCGCCAAACAGCGGGGCAACCGCTCAAAACACCCCCGAAATTGGGTTCGTTTTCCAAAACGAACCCAATTGTCTTTTAGATGGATTTTATATCCAAATATTTTATGTGCAAATAGTTGTGTCGTAAATTTTCGTAAAAAAAATTGGGTTCGTTTGGTAGAATTACACATTTCTTGCGCAACCCCCCCTTGTCGCATCGTAGCCGAAGGCGGATTCCCCCTGGGCGACGCGGGCACCTTGTCTTTCCTCATGCTCTCAAAGCACATACCACGGACGATACAACTATCGGAATCCGATGTCCAGAAGGAAGCGGAGTGCAGCACTGACTGCGCGACGCGCCGCGATGTCGTTTTTGCGGCAACAGGGCCCAAGGGGACACGCCGCGATGTCGTTGTCTCGGCAACCGAGTACCGGCAAACTCAGGACTCGACATTCATCAGTGTTCGCCTTCGTTGATGACAGTCGTCCCCTCCGGCAGGCTTACCGTGAGATTCGTCTCAGCCTCTCGGCCCTCCAGGATTGTAACGTTGCTCAACACAACTTCCATTCTGCGCGACACGTAACGATTGCGTTCCTGGAGGTCATCTCTTTGCGGAAACTGTAGATGCATCGCCGGTGCGTACTCTTTGGAATATCTCTCGGTTGAAGTGTAGTGGACCGGATACCAGACGCCATCGGCGATTTGCCGGTGCTCAAGAACTTCGTAGGTAAACGTCCGCTCTTCATCCGCGGTAGTCAGTTGCCGATTGTCGGAATAAGCGTACCGCACCAGCGCGAAATTCTTCTTGGGGTCGAGGACGAAATCGAATCCCACGCAAATCTCCGATGCCGTATAGTGTACCCGGGTCATGCCGTTTTTGGTGTCCGACACAACGATGCCCTTAAATATCGTCGGTGCTTGAACCGGAGTATGTCTGACGGCCCCCCATCCTGTAAAAGTAAGTCCCGAGAAAAGCGTCTCTGCCGGTTCCGTGGAGTACTCCGGCTCTTTCCTTCGACTAGCCTGGTAGCCCGCGCACCGCGACTGCGCTACGCCCAGGAATTGAGTGCCATCGTAAAGTTGGGTCGTCTTGCTCAAGTAGGTGATGAAACCATCCCCGTCTCGAAACTCCGTCGTCCACATGGCCAAATAAGGCGCTGTCCCGTCGATCCATCGGTTGACCGAGGGATTCTGATCTAGGACGTACCGGCCTTTCCATTTGTTCTCGATGACACAAGTGAAAGTGGACGTCACCGGGGTGATTTTCCATGATCCGGTCGCGGCATCCCACAAGTATTCATGGGTATGGCCTTCGGTCTTCACTACGCCGATCTGTCCGTCCACGTGCTCCAGCGCCTTGAGAATGTCCTCCAAGGGAGGCGCTGCCAGCAACCGGGCTGGTAACCCAGCCAGGAGGCTCAGGATGATGACCGCTGCACGCTTCATAGTTGTCGAACGTTCAGACAGAGCGACGCGGGCGCTCGGCTGTGTTCGCTCCAGCGATTTGTTAACGGCCATCATAGCCGCTCCTCCAGCTTCTGGCCATTTCGCGAATACTCGAGGATCGTACCGGCCGGTGCGCCCAGGCGCAACAACTCGCGCTTGAGAATCGGCAAACCTTTCTCGAAATCCGACAGGTCAACATCGAGACCGACCCATTCAATGCTCCTCGTGCCGTCTGCGTTGGAAGCAGACAATCGCGTATCTCCGCCGTTCACCTCACCAACTGCCTCCTTCTTGAGTGCCGCATCCAATGGATCCTCGTACTTCGCGCTTCTGTCGCGTGGCCCGATTTGCTCGGGGATCCATACCAATACGAGCTGCGGCTCGTCGGGAGCCGATTCGGATGAAGCGATGTCAGTCTTTGCCATCTGTCTTGCCGTTCGTCTCTGGCTTCCGTCTCATCGCCATCCGCTCCATCTGCTCCGTGTGCCGACGAAGGCGCCGCTCCTCCAATCTCTCGCTCATTTCACCGTCCTCGAACCAACCCATGGTGCGAACGAGACTGCGACTGAACCAGTAGGCCGGCCATACCAATAAAGAGAATACCCATCGAAGTCTCCAGCCTGTCAGGATAACAACAAATACAGCTACGATAACGCCGCACAGAGTCCACTTCGTCTTCATGTTCATCGATTTTCCCGGCTAACGACTGCAACGGAGTCACACCCGATGACACCTTCTTCATCTGCTGGCCTCATCCGAAGGAACCAGCCGTATCCCACGTTTGAAGTTCATGATTGCGTTGGCTCAATCACAAAGAACTTCATATAAACATCCCGTACCAGCCGGGCATCATGCAGCGCATGGTGTTGCGTGTATTGTTTCGTATTAATCCCGAGTTCCGCAGCGAACTCCAACAGCTTCTCGGGATCCTTGCCGACGCCAAATATGATCGACGATAGATCCACGGGCAGCCAATAACAAGGCTGGTTGTCCACACCGAACAACTTGTAGAAATACAGCGTGTCGTAGGCGTTCACATAGCTGACCGCATACGGCTTTCCATCGCCCACAAATTCCTTGATCCTTTGCCGGGCCTCTTCACGCGTAGCGCGTGGGCTCTTCAGTGTGGGGATGATATGCTCCTTCACCCAATCACCGACGGGACCAGTATGTTCCAGTTCAAGATAAAGTTCTTCTCCCGATATCTTCACCATCCCAATCGACAGAATCTCGCCCGTATACGGATCGAGATTTGAAAACTCGGTATCGTAGAAAATCACGTTGTTGGAGAAAGGCCTGCGCATTTTTGAGTCCCTGCATTTTACCATAGAGTTCCAGCCCGGTCGGATCGTGCGCTGATTTGAATTGCGAAGGCACTGGATCAGATCCGAGCCATTGAACCCGGGACGGAACCCCGAGAAAAGCGCAAAAATACGGCCTACCCGGGTCATCACCGCCATTGACAAACAGCCTCCCGCCTGCTATCCTGCTTCACGTAAATGAAGGCAATTTCTCAGCACAGCACCGCAGTTCAGGCGTGGTATTGGTTTTATTTTAGCCAGCCCTGTCTGCGGGCCGCGTGTTGATGTAGGTAACGTTGACACCAAACCGTCCCGCGGAAGCGGGGCGGTTTTTTTATTGCCAAAAACCGTACCGCGCGTGGAAGGAGCAAAGGAATGATTATCGTGCTAAGACCGGGAAGCAGCGAACAGGAAATTCAACAAGTGGCCGACGCCGTGAAGAAGTTCAACTATGAACCGCGCCTGATCCGTGGCGTCGAGCGGACGGTCGTCGCCTGCATCGGCGACGAGCGCAGCCATCACACCCTCGAATCGCTCGTGGTCTTCCCGCAGGTGGAGAGCGTTACCCCCATCCAAAAGAAGTACAAGCTCGTCAGCCGCGAATACCAGGCCCGTGACTCCGTGCTCGATGTGGCCGGGCGCAAAATTGGCGGCGGCACCTTCCACGTGGTGGCCGGCCCGTGTTCGGTCGAGACTGCCACGCAGACAATCGAAACCGCGAAAGCGGTGAAGTCGTACGGCGCAACCCTCTTCCGGGGCGGCGCGTTCAAGCCTCGCACTTCGCCGTACGACTTCCAGGGTTTGGGCCGCGAAGGGCTGGAACTCTTGCAACAAGCCCGCGCGGCCACCGGCCTGCCGATCGTCACCGAGGTCCTGTCGCCCCAGGACGTCGAGATGGTCGCAGCCTGCGCCGACGTGCTGCAAATCGGCGCGCGCAACGCGCAAAACGTCCCGCTGCTCGCCGCCGCCGCCGCTTCCGGCAAGACCATCCTGCTGAAACGCGGCGTCTCCGGCCTGGTCGATGAATGGCTCCTCGCCGCCGAATACATCTGTTTGCACGGCAACACCAAGGTCATCCTCTGCGAGCGGGGCATCCGCACCTTCGAACATGCCTGCCGCAACACGCTCGACCTGAGCGCCGTTGCCGTGGCGAAAAAGGAAACGCATCTGCCGGTGTTCGTCGACCCCAGCCACGCCGCCGGCCGCGCCGATATGGTCCTCCCGCTCGCGCGCGCCGCTGTCGCCGTCGGCGCCGACGGCCTGCTGGTGGAAGTCCATCCCGACCCCGCCACCGCCCTGAGCGACGGCGGCCAGCAGCTCACGCCAAAACAGTTCGGCCAGTTGATGGCGGAAATCAGCCCGCTGGTCGAAGTGATGGGGAAACAGATGGGTTCCGGCTAAGCCCGCGCGACACGCCAGAGCAGCCACAATCCGAGAAGTTCGAAAAAGAGGTTTGGCGACCAAAGGATCGCCTCGGGGTAGAGGTAGGGACGGCTCTTGAGCGTGTTCGCGAGGACCGTCACAAAGTAGAAACAAAGCGCCAACCCCAGGCTCAGGGCTATGCCAACGGATGTTTCGCGCCGACTCGTCTTGATGCCGAGCGGGATGCCGATCAGGGTGAACGCCAGGCACGCGACCGCTCCCGCCACGCGTTGATGGGCTTCCACCAGGGCGGCGGCAGGATAAATCCCCCGTCGGCGCAGATCACGGATTTCTCCCAGCAGTTCGGAAAAGACCAGGTCGCTCAATTGCCGGCTGGCGCGCGCCTGTCGCAGCGCCCGGCTCAGGTCCATCTCGATGGGATAGCGCGCGGCCGTGGTGTCGGGGTGGATCTTATGGACGTTGGTCGGGTCTTTCTGGTCACGCAGGTCGCCGCGCACGTTGTACAGGTCGAGCAACAGTTTGTGCTCCTCCGGTTTCGCCGTAACGACGCCTTTTTCCGCCCGCAGGCTGGAGATGACGTTGTTGCTGTCGTCGAGTGTGTAGAGCATCACATCCTCGATCAGGTTCTCCTTTTTTCGGCCGGCGTAGATCACGTAGCCCGGAAAATCCTTGATGTACGTTCCTTCCTGGATCAACGCCATCGGCCGCTCCGAGCCGAGCCGGACGAACATCGTCTTGAACTGGAATTTGCACCACGGCGCCACGTTCGCATTGATGTACAGGCACAACACGCTCATCACCGCCGCGAGCAGGATCACTGGCGCCATTACCTGCCCGAGGCTGACCCCGCACGAGCGCATGGCGGTGATCTCGTTGTCGGCGCTCATGCGACCGAACACCAGCAGCGCCGTCGCCAGCATTGCCATCGGCAACGAAAAGCTGAGAATATTCGGCGTCACCAGCAGCACGAAGTACCCGACGATGTCCAGCCCCACCTTCTGGTTCACCAGCATGTCGCTGAGCTGCTTCAATATGCGCGCCAGCAACAACACGAAAGTGAAGACGCCCATCGTGAAAAACAGCGTGATGACCGCCTGCCGTGTGATATACTTTGACAGAATCTTCATTCGCTGTGCGTACGACTAGCAACTTTTCGCCTCCAACGCCACGCAAAATCCATCTCGGCCCATTTCAGCCGACGCTCGAAACAGCTCTCGCTGCCGAAATCGTGGCATTTCGGAAGGCCAACGGCCCGCTCGCGCCGCTTACCATTGTCGTTCCCACCCGCTTGCTCGGTCTGCATTTGCGGCGAAAACTTGCGAAAGACCTGACCAATGGCCACGCCAATTTGCGGTTCAGCACGCTTACGGACCTGCTGCCACCCGCCCGTCTCGCCCCGCGGTTGGGGCTCGAACTTCTTTGCGGCCAGATCACAAAAACGGTGATCCCGGCGGATGGTTATTTCGCGCCTGTCCGTGAAACACGCGGTTTTCGCGGTGCACTGCTGGAGACTTTCAAGGACCTCGAACAAGCGGGTCTTGCGCCTGACACGTTCCGAAAGGCCGCGGGCCGGTCAAAGAAGCTTTCCGAATTGGCCGCCGCCTATGCCGCGTATCGCCAGTGGCTCACGGAACACGATTTTGTCACAGAACCTGATCTATATTTGAATTCTGAACTCTCCGGCCAAAAGTCCACGGTCCTGCTCTACGGCTTCTATGATCTCACCACCGTGCAACGCCAATTTGTGAGCAAGCTGGCTCCCACCACGATCTTCTTTCCGTGGACGGGTCCCAACGCCTACGCCGAGCCGCTTCTGGATTGGTTCAAGTCACAGGGCTACAAATCCGTCGCACCTCCTCCTGCGGACAATCATCCGCCCACCACGATTCTTTCCTGTCCGGGTGAAACCAGCGAAGTCCAGGAAGCGTTGCGCGAGGCCTTGGCATTTGTGGGCAAGGAAGGCCGCACGTTCAACGACGTGGCGATCCTTTGCCGTAGCCGCGATCAGTACGATGCGGTACTGCGCGACACGCTCGCCAATCTCGGGATCAAAACCTATTTCCGTGGCGGCCGTCCGCTCGCGGAACAAAGCGACGCGCGACTCCTCTTGTTGTTGCTGGAAACGATTCGCTCCGATTTCAGTCGCGCAACGGTGATGGAACTGGCCGGCCACCTGACCCCGAGTTCGCATTGGGACGCGCTCTCGGTGCAACTGGGCATTGTCGGCGGACAAGAACAATGGCTCACACGCTTGGAAGGCGTCGCCTCGGACCCGACCCATGAACGGCGTCAGCGCACCGCCCAGCAGTCGCTCGCATTTATGAAACAGCTCATCTCGTTACTCGGCGGCTTGCCCGACGAAGCGGGGTGGAATGAGTACGGCACGAAGCTCGTCCGGGCTTTTCGTGCGTTGGGCGGAAAAAACGAGGCCGTAGTCGCTTGCGTTGAGGAGCTGGCCGAGTTGGAAGTGTTCCAACCGCGTGTGCCATTCGATACGTTTGCCGAGTACTGCCAGAAGTCGCTCGAATCGGCCATGGACCAACCCGAAAAATTCCAGGGCGGCGGCATCTTCGCCGGCGACGTGATGAGCGCGCGCGGTTTGTCGTGGCCGCTGGTGATCGTGCCGGGCCTCGTCGAGAAACGGTTTCCGCGCGTCATCCGCGAAGACCCATTGCTGCTCGATGATGAGCGTGCACGCGTCAGCACCGAGTTGCCGCGCAAATTGGGCGGCTACGATGAAGAGCGATTGTTGTTCTCGCTCGCCGTCGCGGCGGCCCGCGAAGAACTCGTACTGAGCTGGCCGCGTCTGGAGCCCGCCACGTCGCGTCCCCGCCTTGCTTCATTCCTGCTGTTGGAACATGCCGGGGCAACCAGTTTCCCGGACCTGGAGAAACAGGCGCGCATTATTCCACTCTCGCCGATCCGTGCCGTTGACGAACCGCTGACCGAACGTGAGTTCGACCTCGCGGCGCTGGAATCGCTCGGGGACAGGTCCCCCTATCTGCGGCAGGTATCGCCGCTACTGGCCGACGGTGTAACCAATGTCCACACCCGCTGGCGCGAGCGCCAACTGACAGCATACGATGGATTGCTCACTACTCCCGAGGCGTTGAAACTCCTGCGGAGTCGGTTTGATCTGGAAAAACTCATCATCAGCACCACGTCGCTGGAGGATTTCTTTGGCTGTCCATTTTATTATTTCCAGAAACACGTGCTGGGAATCGAGTCTTGGGAGGAACCCGAGGCCGCGCTTTCCATCAACGCCCTCGATCTCGGCTCGCTCTATCATTCGATCTTGGAGGATTATTACAAGTCGCGCGCGCGCGACGTTGTCGCGGTCGCCGAAAAGCATTTCCGCGAGTTCGAGCGGCGCGGTGTAACGGGCTACCCGACCGTCTGGGAAATCAAAAAACAGGTGGTCGTGGAGGAGCTGAGCGCCTTCGTCGAGCGCGATCGTGCGACCGCCGCCGGCTGGCAGCCGGCAAAATTCGAAGAGGAGTTTAATGGCATCGCCGTCGCGCCCCCCATCCGCCTGCGCGGCAAGATCGACCGCATTGATCTCCATGACGACGGCTCACGGGCGCGGGTTCTCGATTACAAAACTGGCAAGCAACCCCGGGGAGTGCGTGACGACTCACTCGCAGGCGGCGAAGCGCTGCAGTTGCCGTTGTACATCCTCGCGGCGCAGCAGTTATTGCCGAAGGCCACGGTCGAATCGGCCAGTTACCTTTACTTCACCTTGCGCGGCGGTTATCGCACCGTCATCTTCTCGCGCTCCGCGCTGGATGAGCAACGTGCGGCTCTCACCCACTTGCTGGATACGGCGGCCACGATGATTCGCAGTGGTGTCTTCGCACAGCACGCCACCGTGGAAGGCTGTCGCCGCTGCGATTTCCGCCCCATCTGCGGCAACGGCATCTTGAAGCTGTACGGCCTGAAGCAGGGCGACGCGCACATGGAAGAGTTTCGTGCGATCAAGGAAAAAGTCGAATGAAACCCGTTGATCTCAAGGAACGCGAAGCCGCGGCCACCGATCTAGACACGACGTTCTTCGTCGAGGCGGCCGCCGGCACGGGCAAGACCACGGCGCTGGTCGCGCGTATCGTCTCCGCCGTAGAGAGCGGGCGCGCCAGCCTCAGCGAGATCGTGGCGATCACCTTCACCGAGAAGGCAGCCGGTGAATTGAAAGTGCGGTTACGCGAGAAGTTGGAGGAAGCGCTCAAGGGGAACAAACGGAGAGAAGCTCTCTCGGACCTGGAGCGCGCACACATCACAACGATCCATTCCTTCTGCGCCTGGGTCTTACGGGAGCGACCGATTGAGGCCGTCGTCGATCCCTTGTTTGCCGTCGCGGACGAGCTGCAGCGGCGACTGTTATTTGAAGAAGCATGGGACGAGTGGCTCGAAGCCGAATTGGGGAAAAATCCATCCGCTCTTCGCCAAGCACTGATGTTCGGGGTGGAGCTGGACACGCTTCCGGAACTGGCGACGCTGTTGGTAGAGCATCGTGACCGCCTCGCCGCGGTGAAGTGGCCGACACCGGAGCCGTTGGATGTTGACGCTATTGTGGCCGAATTGAAATCCGCCGCGCCGACGGTGGAGCGCTGCCTGAAACATTTCACAGCGCGGAGCGAGAATGCCTACCTGCGAACACGAACGTTGTTGGATAGCCTGCCGTCGCTGTCGCGCGCCCCTTCGGAACGCAGGATTGCCGTCCTTCGGTCACTGGAACTGACCCCTCCAAAGGCCATGGCGCATTTGGACGACAAGGATGCATTTCGTGAGTTGCGGGACACAATCAAGCAGCTTGGTTCACTGCTGGAAAGTTTTGTAGCTGCGGCGGACCACAATTTCCTTGTGGAGCTTGTCGCCTGGCTGCGCGGATTTGTCGATCACTTCCAGAAAGCCAAGCACGACCGCGCGCTGCTGGATTTCGACGACCTGTTGGTGAAAACGCGGGATTTGCTCCGCGCGAACGCTGCGGTAAGGCGCGAGCTGCAACAGCGGTTCAAATTCGTGCTCATCGACGAGTTTCAGGACACCGATCCGGTGCAAACCGAAGTCGTGCTGCTGCTCGGTGAAGGCGCACCCGGCAAGCTGTTCGTGGTCGGCGACCCGAAGCAGAGCATTTACGGATTCCGACGTGCAGACATCGAAATGTATGCCGGCACGCGCCGCGAGATCGAGCGTAAAGGAAGGGTCCTGACCTTCCGCCAGAATTTCCGAAGCGTGTCCACGATCCTCGATTGGGTGAACGACGTCTTCACGAAAATCCTCGTCAAATCCACGGACGGCGACTATCAGCCGGAGTACATCGGGCTGGCGTCCTGGCCGAAGTTGCAAACGACCGACGCCGCCGTCACGCTGCTTCGTCCGAAGCAGTTGCTCAAGGCTAGCGCGGAGGAACTCCGCAAGGTAGAAGCGGCAACCGTCGCGCGGTACCTTCGCCAACAGGTGGACAGCGGCTCGTGCGAATGGGGCGACGTGGCGCTACTATTCCGCAGCTTCACAGGTGTCGAGACGTATGGCGAGGTGCTGCAAGAGCAGGGCGTGCCATTTCGCGTTATTGGCGGGAAGGGCTACTACCAGCGACAGGAAATCCAGACGCTATCATCGCTCTTGTCGTGCCTCGATAATCCCGCGGACAAACTCAATCTCGTCGCCACTCTTCGCTCCCCTTTATTCGGCTGGGCGGATGAACTGGTGTTCCTCACTTCCGCGACGCAGGGGATGGATTATCTGGCCGAGACGGCGACGGACGCAACCGAGCAGGTGAAACAAACCTTTGCCCTCCTGCGCGAGTTGCATGGATGCCGACATGATTCTTCCGTCGCGGGTTACGTCGAGCGCGTCTTTGCGCGCACCCGGATTTGCGAGGCATTTTTCGCGTGTCAGCCGGACGGGGCCCAATGTGTGGCGAATCTACTAAAAGCGCTTGAATTGGCGCGACAACTTGAAACCGCTGGTGTTCGTTCGGTGCGCGCGTTTGTGCGGCGGCTGCGGGACACGGTTGTGGGTGGGGTTGAGGAAGAACCTTCCCCCGCGAGTGAAGAGAGCGAAAACGTGGTGCGCATCCTGACGATGCACAAGGCCAAAGGCCTGGAATTCCCCATGGTGGTGTTGCCGGATCTGGCGGGCCGCTCCTCGGATTCGGGCGCAAAGCTGTTGTTCCGCCGCGACGGCGGTTGCGAACTCCGGTTCGCCAGCCGTCGAACGACGGGATTCGATGATGCCGACGCGGACCGCAAGAAGCGCGAGGAGGCCGAAGAGATTCGGCTGCTGTATGTCGCCACCACGCGCGCGAAGAAACGGCTGGTGATTCCCTGGTTCGCTGAGAAAGGCGGGCGGATAGATCTGCTGGCGCGCGGATTTGTGCCCGCCGCAAGCGCATTGGTGGAAGCGCCCAACTTGGAATCGCTGACGGCAAAGCAAGCCGTAGCGAGAAAATCGGACCTCAAACGTGGTTCGTCGGCGCAATTGATTGATAGACGGCGCATGTGGGAGGCGTCTCGGGCGAAGTTGTTGGCCCGCGCCGTGCAGTCGACGGTGCGCAAGAGCCCGTCAAAACTGACCGGCGAGTCGGAGCCGTCCCAAGAGGAGCCGATCGACACAGAAAGGGCGCGGGCGATGGATTTTGGCGTTGCCGTGCACGGCGCGCTGGAGACCGTGGATTTGCAGGCGACCGTGGCGGAACAACGGAAACAAATCGAGCAGTTCCTTGCGCAGGCGGGTCTGAGTGATGAAGATAAGCGCCGCGCGGTCGAAATAGCCAGCAGTGCCATTGGTTCCGATTTGCTGGCTCGAGCCCGCAACGCGGAGCAGCTTTATCGCGAACTGCCGTTCACCCAGGTTCTGGACGGGGGATTAATGGAGGGCAAGATTGATTTGCTGTTTTGCGAGAAAGGTCAGTGGATATTGGTCGATTACAAGACAGACGCTCGCGTGGAAGTGGACAAGTACACAGAACAATTGCGCGCCTACGAGGCCGCGCTCCGGCAAGTGGCCGGCATCGATCTCGCCCAGAAATTGCTCTTCTTTCTGGTGAACGGGACGGTGCAACAGGTGAACTGATGATCAAAGTGGATATGCACATGCACACGGGCGAGGACCCCAAGGACGGGTTGCGCTATCCGGCGACCGCGTTGATCGACCGGGCCGTCGAGCTCGGTTACGACGCGATCGCCATCACGCTGCATGGCCAGGTGATTGCCGACGAACGCGTGTTCGATCACGCCCGCGAGAAAGGCCTGCTGCTCATCCGCGCGGTCGAATGGAATATCGACGGCGGCGACGTGCTGCTCTACAACATCACGCAACGCGAAGCGCAAAAACTGGTCACCTTCGACGCACTGCGCGCCTACAAGCGCGAACGCGGCAAGGACATACTCGTGATTGCCCCGCATCCGTTCTACCCGGCCGGACACAGCCTCCAGGGCAACCTCGAACCGAATATCGATTTGTTCGACGCGATCGAGTACGCCCAGATTCATCTTCCATGGTTCGACCGGTTCAACCAACAGGCAGTCCGCGTCGCTCAAAAACACAACAAGCCGATCATCGCCAACTCCGACTCGCATGGCCTCTGGATGTTCGGGCGTCACTACACGCTGGTGGATGCTGAGCCCACCATGCCCGCGCTTTTCGAAGCGATTCGCGCTGGCCGGCTCCAGCCTCACAGCCCGCCGGTGACGGTGCGCGACTGCCTGCGCATGTTTGTCTTCGACCGGTTGCTGGAACGCAAGCCAGGCGAGGTGATGGAGAGTTTCCCGCCGGCCCGCGCCGATTGAGCTTGTGGTTCAGATCTCGAGCGTATCGTGGCGCGTGAATGACGAGGCGACGAAGTGGAACATGACGAAATACTCGAGCGCGAAGGGCAGGAAACCGAGAAAGCCGAGCAACGGCATCTCAAAAAATTTCACGCTCTCGCCGTGCGGGAAGACGTAGATCCATTTCGTGTACGCCCACATATTCCAGAATTCCCACAGGAACCCGCAGATCGCCCCGGCGGCCAGCAACTGCAACGTGCGCGACCAGTCGCCATGTTCCCAATCGCGGTAGATGCTCTGGGCCCCGCGCCAGTAGTTGAATGGCTCCAGCAAGAGAAACCAACCCAGCCAGACGAAGGCCCACAGATACCCGCGCGTGTTCTGAGGCATGAACGGCGGCGCGATGACAAAAACAACGCCGATTGCGACCGAGGCGATGAGGAGACCCCGTCTCCAGTGGACACTCGCCATGCGGGCACGCGCCAGGAATTCGTAGCTCTGCAGCAGTTCGCACGTCAGGAACAGGCCCGGCATGATCGTGGCGAACGAGACGGCGTAACCGAGCAGGCGGAGCGACAGGTCCGACGGCAGATTCAGGTAGCGCCAGCCCGGTATCACGCGGTTGTACGCCTCGAACAAACACCAGAAGGCGACCGAAAGGATGCACTGAACGACAAGCGACTGCCGACGGTCCGTCAATAGCGATGTGCCTCTGCGGCGATAGATGCCCGCATCGACAATCAGGATGTACGCCCACCAACAGACCGGTGTAGCGCAGGAGGTGATTAGCCACCACGGCACATTGGGCAGCGCGTCCGTCCGCGCACAAAAGATCGCCGTCTCCATCAGGAGGAGAATCACCAGGCCGATCGTGCCGTATTGGGGAAAACGGTGGCGGTAGCCGTTCATGGGCGGTCGGAGTCGGGATCGCGGGGATGGTCGAGCGCGGAAAGTTGTCGCAGCACGGCGTCCTTGCAACTCCACGCCAGCGACAGTGTCAGCGAAAACGGAAGCAGCAGCACGACGATGATCAGCAGATTGGCGCGGCCAAGGAGGAATCTCAATTCAGAAATGGGATCACTGTGCTGGAGAACGGCCATGCCGATGATGTACGCGATGATGCAGGCAAACGGCAACAGCAAAAGCCCGATGTTGCCGGAGCCGAACATGCGCGATTCAAACACCATGTCTTTCCGTCCCAGGGCCGCGGCCAGCACGGCGACCACGCGGTTGAAGGCGATCACATAGACGATTCCAGTGGCTGCAAAGGCCAGCACGTTACCGAGTAAATACGTGCTCATCGGCACCCGCCGCCACCAGTAAAAGAACAGGCAGAAGTAGGTCATCAGCATCGCCAGGGCGAACGCCTGCCGTATTCGTTGACGCCATAAACTCCCCAAGCTTCGCACCTGGTACAACCGCCACGACCCAATCAACGTGGCCAGCACGCCCACGCCCAGGAACGCCTCTGCAAACGGGGGCATGTCGATGGGCATGAGCAGTTGCGCGCCGGTCAAAACCGTCAGCAACAGCCCCCAGAAAACGAAATAGAATCCCTGTGCCAGCCGCACGTAATCGCGCGCGGGAACGTGGAGATCGACGACCACAGGAGTCTCGACGGCGGCGTCTGGATCGAGCTGTGTGGTCGGCTGCACGGCCGCGTCAATTATGTCCGACATGTTTGTTGGGGAGTTTGCCCTGCAGTGTTTTCCACAGTTCGAACTGCTGGATTTTTTTCTGCAGCAGTGCCAGCAGCTTTTTGAGCCGCTCGTCCGTGTCGAGCGTTTCCAGCATCGCCTGCTTGTCGTAGTAATCGTCCAGCAACGTATAGCTTACCAGGTCTGACAAATAGTCCGCGTTCTTGACGGAACGCAACGCGCTGAGCACCGCTTTCGGCAGTTCCGCCCCCATGCGCGCCCGGGCTTTCGCCAGTTGCGTGACCGCTTTCAACAACGGTTCGCGCTTGCCCTCCACCACATCCTCGGGAGCTTCCAGCGAATCCACCAGCGCCACGCGATACGGACGCTGTCTTACGTAGTCGGAAATCCGCACCCGCGCCACGCCTTCCAGGATCACGTTGGCCGAACCATCGGGCCGGGCCATGCATGTGCGAATCACCCCGATGCTGGCGATGGGATGGGGCGTGGGATTGCGGCCTTCGTTTTCCCACCCCTTGCGTAGCAACGCCACCGCAAACATGCGCTCGCCTTTCAGGCAGTCGGCCAGCATTTGCTTGTAGCGCGGCTCGAAAATGTACAGCGGCAGCAACACGCGCGGGAAGAGGATCGCATTCGGCAACGGCATCACCGCGATTTGCTTCGGCAGCCTCACGCCGCATACTATAACCGCAGCCGCGGCGTGCGTCAAAGTGTTCCGTGAACAGGAGGTTACCACTACTGCAGGTTCTTCACGAGCAGCGCATACAACTCGTCCAACGCCTGCGGCACGACGTGCGTATCCGCCAAAACCGGCATGTAATTCGTGTCGCCGTCCCAGCGAGGCACGATGTGCATGTGGACGTGGTCGAGCACACCCGCGCCGGCGCACCGGCCAAGATTGATGCCGATGTTGAACCCGTCGGGCTTGATGGTCCTGGCCAACAATTGTTTGCACCGCCGCGTGAGCGCCATCAGTTCCGACAGTTCCTGTTCGGAAAGATCGTCCAGTTCGCCCGTGTGCTTGTAAGGTGCGACCATCAAATGGCCCGCGTTGTACGGAAAGGTGTTCAGCAGCGCGAAACAATTGCGCTCGCGGATGACGACGTGGTTCTTCGCATCGTCCGACTCCTGCGACTTCCGGCAAAAGAAACAGCCCGTCTCCTTTTCCCCGAGGATGTACCGCAACCGCCACGGCGCCCAGAGATGTTCCATGTGAAGGTTTATAGTCAACTACCACGCGAACGACAAGCCGAACCGCGAGGGCAACGGTGGAGCCAAGTTGGACGAGACGCCGCGATGTAGTTTTCGCGGCAACCGCAGGTCGTTCTCGTCCCTTGCGTTCGCCTCCCTTGTAGCCGCGGCGCGGCGCCCAGTCTTTGACCCATCCGCATGGCCTTTGGCGATGGCGGAAGCCTTGGCGAAGTAGGCTCGCCACGTTCCCCCGGTTCTTCCTTTCCTTCCGACCGAAAAAACGGACCCATTTGTCATTTTTCTGTAATCTACGCAACCCATTCTCCTCGTGCCGTATAAATGCGATTTCTTCAACATTACAAATGGCTTCGTTTCGCAGAAAGCGTGTTTTAGCGTCGCCCATCCCCCTGTAGCCGCGCTCGGTGAGCGCGGTCTGCTAGTCCAATTCCGTTGTGCGCCGGTCTCCCGACCGCGTACTTCATTCGACCGTAGGTCTCCTGATCGTCTCGGGCTCCGCGCTCCGTTTCGCTCCCGTCCATAATTCACACGCCGACCATACTCCACACCACCACCCCGTGTCCAGCAAAATTATCGATTAATGATAATTCCCCGGCATCTCCCCGGAAGTTGTAGGCCGCAAGCCGAGTCAGACGGAGCCGAGTCTGCGAGACGCCGCCGTCGTCTGCGGCAAACGCGCCTAGTATTTGCCGGTGGCGCAAACCCCCACGCGGCGGTGATAAAACAGGGGTGGGTTGCCTCGTCAGCGAAGATAAGGGCGCACCACGAACCACTGCCGCATCAGCGCTCAGCCCGTAGCGGAATACGCATTCATTCGGACAACTTCTGCTGAGGGAGCGGGCTATCGCGGCCAGCCGATGGGCAGTTGATTCGCAGTCGGTGGTGTCCGAGTTTCCCGATTAGCCAAGACGAGACTGGTCCTGCGGTGTTCTCTCCGGCAAAATCGTCACAGAAATACCTTGACGTCCCTATGTTTACAGGCGTACAAGCCAGTGATTATCTAACTTGTGGGGCCGTCTTTCGACCCTGTGCGTCCTTTCTGCGGATACGTCGGTTCGCAACTGAAACGAAGGTGGAATGTGAGAAACTATTCAGCGGTACTGGCGGCATCACTCGTGGCAATCGCTTCAATCTATGGCGTGCTAAACGCCAACGCCCAAAGTATTTGTTCCGACGTGTCCGCCACCGCTGTCAACGGCGTATCTCTTGGCAACGTCGTTGCGGGCCAAACGTACAGCTATCAGGCGTCGGGAGTCGTCGGGTATAATCTCGACGGTTGCCAGTCCGATCCCGACGGCAATATCGTAGCCGGGGCTTGTAGTCCGGCCACTGGCGACGACAGCTTCACGTGCCCCGGTCTAAAGGCGTTTTCCCTCGTCGGCAAGGTCAACGGACAGTGCCTCCAGTTGGGAAGCAGCGGTACATTCGTCGCGCCGTCCTCAGGTTCGCTGGTCCTGTACTTTAACGACAGTATCTACGGCGACAATAGCGGTTCCTTCAGCGCGTGCGTCACTCCAACGCAAGTACAGCAGCCGTGTGCCAGCGTTTCAGGAGCGGCGAGCGGCGGCGTTTCGTTTGGCAACGTTGTGATGGGTCAGTCATACAACTATCAGGCGTCGGGGGTCATCGGGTATAATCTCGACGGTTGCCAGTCCGATCCCGACGGCAATATCGTAGCCGGGGCTTGTAGTCCGGCCATTGGCGACGACAGCTTCACGTGCCCCGGTCTAAAGGCATTTTCGCTCGTAGCGAAGCTCAATGGACAATGCCTCCAGTTGGGAAGCAGCGGCACATTCGTCGCGCCGTCCTCAGGTTCGCTGATCCTGTACTTCAACGATAGCATCTATAGCGACAATAGTGGCTCGTGGAATGTCTGCCTAGCAGCGCCGTCTGACGACAGCGATTTGGACGGTGTGCCGGACGACCAGGACGAGTGTCCGAACACTCCGCCGGGAGCAATCGTCAACAGCCACGGCTGCAGCATTGATCAACTTGTGCCTTGTTCAGGTCCGGCCTCCGGCGGGACGTGGAAGAATCACGGCCAGTACGTCTCCGCCTTCGTCGAAGTCTCCACGCAATTCTTTGTGGACGGACTCATCACTCCGGACCAGTTTCACGCCATGGTTCCCAAAGCCGCGCACTCCGCCTGCGGCAAAAAGCGAAACAACAGACAAGCTCTACATAACTGAGAGTTGAGGGCAACCGCCTGGCCCCGTGGATCCTCACTCGACGAATATTGTGTTATTTGGATAGCTGCAAATGTTTTTCCGAGCACTATTTGCTTTCCTCGCCTTGCCGTGTGTCGTTGCCGGACTCATTCCGGTTCTGATTGCCCGGGGCGATACTAACCGGCATGGCGGTTCGGCAATCGGCTTCGGAGTTCTCGCGCTCGGCGTCGTGCTCCTGCTTTGGTGCGTGCGGGACTTTTATGTCTCGGGGAAGGGGACGCTTGCGCCGTGGGATCCGCCAAAACGTTTGGTGGTGGTTGGACTCTATCGCGTCGTCCGCAACCCCATGTACGTCGCGGTGCTGACCGTCGTGCTGGGTTGGACCCTTGTTTTTGGTTCCCTGTGGCTGGCCTTCTACATGGTGACGCTGGCCATGGCCTTTCACCTTCGCGTCCTGTTTTACGAAGAACCCCGGTTGCGTCAGCAATTTGCCGCGGAATGGATCGCCTATTCCACAGCCGTCCCCAGATGGCTGCCCCGCTTGGGACCGGGGAATAACGGATCCCGCACCTGACGTCCTGATTCCGCACTTGACCTCATTTCGCCGCCTGATAGCTTTTCTCTCGGAACCACCGCCATGCGAAGACGAAACCTTAACCGTTCCCGATCTGAGGCCTTACCTCAAACCCTGACGAATCTTTGAAAGAATCCTCAACATGCGCCGACCGCCCAACTCCAAACACAGTTTTTCGTGGGAGGGGCATTCTTGCCCCGACCGGTCGCGACAAGAATGTCGCTCCCACAGCCCGTTCTTCAAACAAGCGCGGGCTTTCTTGGGCGCTTTTGTCGGAACATTGATGCTTCCAATCATTATGACCACCCACGCCCAGGATTCCACAAATGCCCCTGCAGCCACGCTCCATCCGGCGCTGTTCCTCGTCGGCGATTCCATCATGCGGACCGGCAACGGCACGGGCGAAAATGGTCAATGGGGTTGGGGCTCGGAGATCATCCCGCTTTTCGACCCCGCGAAAATCCATGTCTACAACGAAGCGCACGGCGGCCGCAGCAGCCGCTCCTACATCGAGGAAGGCCTGTGGGACAAGATCCTCGACCGCCTGCAACCCGGCGATTTCATCCTGTTGCAATTCGGCCACAACGATTCGTCCAATTCACAAAATTACCCTGACCGCACCACCATCATTGGCAACGGCGACGAATTCATTCACTTCGGGGTCGGCGCTTCCAATAAAGTCGTCCACGCCTACGGCTGGTATCTGCGCCGCTATGTGAAAGACGCCAAGGCCAAAGACGCGACCATCATCATCTGTTCACCTGTTCCCCGCAATGTGTTCATCAAGGGCAAAATCAAACGCGGCTTCGACGGTTACGCCCAGTGGGCCGCCGATGCTGCCAAGGCCAGCGGCGCTCTCTTCATCGACCTCAACACCATCGCCGCCAATCGCTATGACGCTCTCGGCGAGGAGAAGACCGCAGCTTTGTTCTCAGATTACCAGCACACCAAAAAAGCCGGTGCCCGCCTAAATGCCGAGTCCGTAGTCGAAGGCCTCAAGCAATTGAAAGACTGCCCACTCGCCAACGACCTCGCGGTCGCCCCGGTTCACTGAAGCGTCTGGCTTGACCGCTTCAAGTTTTCGGTGGCCAGTCGACCCCCTTTAATTCAGGTGGTAATTGCGACGGATCGACCGGGTAAAACAGGCTCATATCTCGCTGTTGGTTGGGTTCGAGTTCGGCTTCTGGAGCTCCCACGATCAGCCAAAGAACTTCCGACTCCGTATCGTTGAACACCTGGCGCAACAATCGCGGCCCCACCAGCACGCCGCCGTATTGAGGCACCGTCAGCGTCTCTTCCCCGACGCGGATGCGGCCGACTCCTTCCACGACAAAATAGAACTCCTCCGCGCGCACATGCTTGTGAAGGGTATTGGCGCTCTTGGGAGGGAGCCGCCAGAGCCTTGCCCCGAGAATCTGGCTGCCAGTGCGTTCAAGGAAGTCCGCGTTCGGAATCCGCATGATGTTCGACGGTCGCCACTGGAGGTCCTCGGGCTTTATCAACTGGTAGCCTTCGATTGCTTTCATAAGTTTTGCCGAACAGTGTTAATAGGGTAAACTCACTTTGTGATTTCACAGCGATTGGGCCGAAAAAACAAACCCAAAACAGCGGCGGCGCGGCCCGGCGTCCGCTTGACGAACGGCTGCGAAACTTCTAGCCTTCGCATCGCCACGAGACACAACATTATGCGCCATCTTAAACGCCTGCTTCTTCTGGTCGCCTCCGTGCTGCTCCTTGCGTCGCTCTGTGTCCTCGCCGATGACGATTCGGTCGTCCTCAACTCGGGGGAGATCATCAAGGGGAAGATTACCGCCGAAACCGACGCCGAAGTGTCGATCGAGATCTCCAACGAACGCCACACGGTTTTTAGCACGCGAACCATTGCCCGGTCCGATATCAAGGAGGTCCACAAACTCACGCCCGAACAGCGCCAGGAGGGCGCCGCTTACGAGGCGCTGGGTCGTTACCAATTAAATCCCAACCAGGAATTCAAGTCCGCCGAGTACGCGGAGGGGATCGCCGCTTTCGACAAATTCTTGGCCACTTGGCCTAACTCGGAACAAGCCACGAACATCGCCGCTCGCCAGACCGAGTGGCGCTTCGAAAAATTCGAGGTGGATAACGGCCGCGTCAAGTTCGCCGATAAATGGATGCCGCCGGACGCGAAAACACCGCTCGTCGAGCGACAGCTGCTCCATGATACGGAACAGGGACTTCAGGCTCTGGTGCCGATTGTCAAGGCGGCCCATGCGCGGGTGGACGCGGCCCAAAAAGAGCATAATTTTCTGCACAGCACCGCTGGGTATAAGGGCAAGGTGCTGCCACATCCTGAATACGAACACGTCATGGCAAGGTACGCGGCCAACGATGCCGAAATTCCCAAAGCCAATTCTAATCTGGCAGCGGCTATAAAAAAATTCGACGAGCTATTCGCGCAATACCAGAAACTCGGCGGCACAGTGGATTACCGGGAACAAATCAATGCGAAGTAAGTAGTTAGTCGGCTGGAAATAGATAGGTCCTTTCCGATGGCGGAATACCCCTGGCAGCAACGAGGTGATGAACCGGAGAAGGCCTCAACGGCGACGGTTTCCCGGCGTCAGGTGATCGCGGATCGTCCTCGCCACGTCCCGAATTGCGGGTCTTTAGAAATGGGCTCAGCAATGCATGCACGATTCTCTTGAAAGTGAAAGCGACCCTCGCGATTCGCTGCGGGACGCAGACAACGCGTCCACCAAGAAACTCCGGAAGTGTAATAGGAGTCGTCATGTACACAACTTCTACCGCGAATCGATGATGAGCTCAAGCCGGTCTTCGACTGACCCTGCTTGACACCCCGCCGCGTCATCCGCAAACTGCAGCCATGCCTGTGGCGGCCACAAAAACCAAATCCATCTACCTCATCGGCGGTGCGGACGAGTTTTCCATCAAGGAAACGGCGGCCAAGCTCGCGGAGAAGCTGGCACCGAAGAAGGCGGGGGAGTTTGGGTTGGAGATCATCGAAGGCTCGTTCTCGAATCAGGACGAAGCGCTCAAGATTCTCTCGCGAGTCCGCGAAGCGTTGAACACCGTCGGCTTGTTCGGCGGTGGCGACAAGCTCGTGTGGCTGAAGAGCACCGAACTGCTGGCCGACAACCCGACTACGCGCACGGAAGCCGTCAAAGACGCGCTGGCGGAACTTGGCGATCTACTGAAAGGTGGTCTCGGCGATGGCGTGGTGCTGCTCATCAGCGCCATCGGTTGCGACCGGCGCAAGTCTCTTTACAAAACGCTCGAGAAAATCGGCGAGGTGCAATTCTTCGAGGCGCTCGAAGAAGGGAAAGGCGATGCCGACGAGGAAATCGAGGCGTTCATTCGTTCAAAGCTGAAGGCCGACGCCAAGACGATGAACCCGGAAGCCGTTCAGGCGTTTCGCGACCTGGTCGCGCCGAATCTGCGTGAGATCGCCAACGAACTGGAGAAGCTGATCACCTATGTTGGCAAGCGCAATGAGGTTTTGCCAGAAGATGTTCGCGCAATTTGCTCCGCCTCACGCCAAGCGGTGATTTGGGAACTGACCGACGCGCTCGGCGCGCGCCGCATCGCGCAGGCCATCGCCGCGCTGGAGAACCTCCTCGACTCCGGCGATCAACCGATCGGGATTTTGATGATGTTGGTCGCGCAGTTCCGCCTGATGCTGCTCGCGCGGGACTTGATGCAACGCAAGCTCATCACCGCTCGCGACGGTCAAGGCGGCAACTTCGAGTTCGTGAAAGCGTTCGAGCACCTGCCCGAGCCCGTGACCGCCCATTTTCCGCGAACGAAGGAAGGCGCATTGCCGAATGCCTGGCGTCTCTACCGTTGCGCGCTGGCCGCGAAGAATTTCACTACAACGGAATTGATTCGCGCGATGGATTTGCTGTTGGAGGCAAATCGCCAACTCGTGACGACGCAATTGGATGATCGGCTCGTCCTCGAGGAAGCGATCGCCAAGATCGCCCGGAAGTAGCCGGCAAATTCGTACCGGCTAAAACGGATTCAGCAATTGCGGCGGAACGTCGGGTGCGCGGGCAACGGGGGTATTCGTGGGGGCGATTCCCTTCGCCTTTTCCAGCAAGCCGAGAAGCTGGTTCGCATCGATATATTCGACCTGCCGCAACTCGGTATGCTCCCGACCGTCAGGGCCCAGGAAGAGAATCGTCGGCACGCCCCAAATGCCGAAATCCTTGCGGATTTTTTCAACCTCGGGCGAGCTTTCGCGCGTGAGGTCGGCCCGTACCATGGCGACCTGGTTCGTCTGGCCGATTACGCGCGGATCGTGGAACGTGGTCCGCTGCATCTTCCGGCACGGGCCGCACCAGTCGGCCGTGAAATCGATCATCACCGGGCGATGCGCGGCCGCGGCCTGCTGGAGGTTGGCAATGGAGTAAGGCTCCCACACGATCCCGCCTGTCTCCGACATCGCGGCGTTTTGCCAGAGCGGGCTGGTAATCCACGCCGCCACCACGAACAGCGCCACGCCGAATACCCGTTTGACCCAAACCATCCACATGCCCGACTTCGGTAGACGCGTCAGCAACCCAGAGAATGTCCCCAGCACGACGTACGGAAGACCCAATCCCAGCGCGAGCGCAAAAAACAGCCACCAGCCGAGCCACGGGTTGCCGGTTTGGCCGACGAACGCCAAGAGCGCAACAACGAATGGCGCCAGGCATGGTGCGGCGATCACGCCGATCACGGCACCCAGAAAAAACACACCAATATAACCCGCCTTCGACGACAAACCAGTGGCCTTCTGCATGAGAGCTTGCGGAGGTTGCAGCTCAAACAGCCCGAACATGCTCAGCGCGAGCGCGACCAGCAACAACGCGATGCCGACAAGCACGAAGGGACTTTGGAGCGCGGAACCGAAGAGCGAGCCCGTGAGCGCCGCGATCAGTCCAAGCGTTGAATAAGTCAGCACGATGCCGAGGCAATAAATCAGTGACGATATGAACGCGCGCCGGGCATTCCGCTCGCCGCCCTGTCCGCCAAAATAACTCACCGTAATTGCGATCATCGGATAGACGCAGGGTGTGAGGTTGAGCGCGAGCCCACCCAGGAAAACAACGAGGATTGTGACGAACCAACCACGCTCGCGCACCAGTTTGGCAATCGGACTGACATCCTCATTTGCCCCGGCGGTAACGAGGCGCGCCAACGGCGCTGACCCGGTCGCCGCGCCGAAAATATCGGGATGAATGGGCTGCGGCCTCTGCGACGCAGGGGTAACTTCAGTTTCAATAGCAATGGGAATGGTCTTCGGCGCAATGCAGACCTGATCGTTGCACGCCTGATAGCGTAGTGAGCCCTCGAGCTTCACAGGCCCGGGCTTGGCATCCGCACTGACATGTCCCTCGGCAAAGATAATCGCGTTGCCCGTGTAAAGCGCGACCGGTTCATCCGACCATGACACCCTCGTCGTTGCACCTTTCGGATACACGATGCGGTCGATAACAATCGAGGCAGCCGACGGCAACGTGAGCGTGGTCGGAATGAGCCCTTCGGCATTGGCGGGATTGGCATTGATATGCCAGTGTTCGGCGACATCGATGACGACCGCGACACGGAAAGGCGCATCCGCTGCAAGTTTGTCGACCGACAAGACCGTAGCGATTTTGGCCTCGCCTTGCGGTGCGCCCGCTTGCCCTTCGCCGGCCAGCGGTGCCAGTAGAGCCAGCGCGAGCGCGATCCAGAATGGGCGGAAACGACTCATTGCTTGAAAATGGCTCTCAGATCAGCTTCGAGGGTATTGGCTTCGGTGACGCCGACATATTTCTGGATGATGTTTTGGTTCTTGTCGATGACGAACAGGGTGGGAATGGAGGTCAGGCCGCCGAAGGCTTGAATGATGTCATAGTCGGGCGGATATAACGGGAAGCCCAGTCCCTGTTGTTCGGCGTAGGTCTTCATCGGCGGGGCGCCGGGCTGTTCAAAGACGAGGCCAAGTACTGCCAGGTTTGTCTCGCCGTAATCCTTGAGCAGGTTGCTCAAGATCGGCACTTGCTTCTGGCTGGGGCCGTCCCCGGTGGCGAAAAAGCATACGATCAACGCCTTGCCTTTGAAGTCGGTGAGCTTGATGGTTTGCCCCCGCCCAATTTTCAACGAGAACAGAGGAGCAGGCACTGCCGTGCGAATCTCGGGTGTTGCCGAATGGGCGTCGTTCGTCGCCCCGAACGCGCGGCCCAGCAGCAGGATCACCAGCAACAGGACGACGAAGCCCACAACCAGGGAGATCATGAGGCGACTCAACGGCGCATTTGATTTGGCATTCATTATCCGGGTTTCCACCGCTCCATTTCCAACCCCCCAACGAGAGAATGGTTCGCGCCACACTATTACTCAACTCCTTCCCGGTGCGCAAGTGTGGCCTTTGCGCGGCTCCAACCGGCTGGCTGTTCCTTGACACATCACTGCTAACGGTATAAGCTATGTCACTAATGCGCATGGCTTTGAGACTCGTGGCAGTGCTGGTTGCGATTTCCCTCATGGGTAGCTTGCCGGTGCGTGCCGAGCAATGTGAACCAACGACGGCGCCTTGTCACGATACCCAGCCACAGTCGATGAATTGCTGCCAGCCGACGCAATGCCACTGCAATTTGTCGACGCCGGTTCCGCCCGCGCCGGATTCCGTGCCGGCCAGCGCCAACACGATCACGGGGCATGAGCTCGTGAAAGTCGCGTCGCTACCGATGGACGCAATGTTCCTCATGGGCGACGAATATCTTAACGTGCGCCCGACCGCCAAAGCCGATACCTCACTCCGCAGCAACGCCGATTCGTATCTTTTGACGCATGCTTTCCTGATCTGAGACCTGATGCCACGCCGGTGGTGTCTCTTTTGTCTGTCTCAGATCAGTCATGCAATTACACGAACAACCAGATTCCGAAATCATCCGGCTAATCCAGTCGGGGGACGATTCCGCATTTGACGAATTGATGGGGCGTTACAAGCGGCCCGTCGTAAATTTCATCTTTCGCATGCTTGGTAACGCGGACGACGCCGACGATGTGGCGCAGGAAGTGTTCGTGCGCGTCTATCAGAAGCTGGATACCTACCGACCAGCGACAAAGTTCTCCACGTGGCTTTTTGCGTTGGCCCGCAACGCGGCGATCGACCGTTTGCGCTGGCGCGCGCGACATCCCACTGAGTCGATTGATCCCGAATCCCCCCTGGCGGCCCCAACGGATACTGCGAAAGAAGTCGGCGCGCGCGAAATCGGCGCGTTGATCGCGGCGGCGGTGGCTGAACTCCCCGAGGATCAACGGACCGTCCTGGTGCTGTCTGAATATCAAGGAATGTCGCATGCGGAAATCGCCGCGGTGATGCGCTGCTCGGAGAAATCGGTGGAGTCGCGCCTTTATCGCGCCAAACAAACGTTGCGGACGGGGTTGCGCCCCCTGTTGGAATGACGCGCGCGTGTATCGCTTTAACCACGCTGATTGATTCAGAACAGTGCGGTTCGGAATTCGGGGATTGGCGGACAACTCTTGACGTGACGGAATCATTTGCGGTTACGAGAGTTGCGGGATATTCGCTTAAGCGACACAAGGTTGGCACGGCGCATGTTAATAGTCCCGGCAACCGCGCGCGATGGTGCGCGACACCGAAACAGTTCGGTGTCGTACCTCACCAACACCACCGCCAAAGGCCTACCTTATCCCGTCGGAAGCTGAAAGCCCTCGCTGGAAACGGCGAGGGCTTTTTTTGCCCCCGGCGTATTACCAGTTGATGAAACAGAGTGACGACAAGCTAAGCGCCTTCTTGAAGCAATGGCGCGATATCGAACCACCCGGCAATTTCGAGGCCAACGTGTGGCGTCAGATTCGCACCGCTGCTGAGCCGGCGGTCGAGACGGTCAACTGGATTGACGTGATCGGGCGTTTGTTGTGGCAGCCTGCCTGGTCAGTTGTTGCCGCCATGGTGGTTGCGGTAGTCGTTGGCGTCTGGGGCGGTATTGCCTCGGTTCCCCAACTAATCAACGGGCCGGGGACGGAACTCCGATTCCTTTCCTCCGGCACGCTCGTGGGCAGCTACGCGCAAATGGCATCGAAGAAGGCGCAATGAAAAAGACGCTGACAGCACTCGCGGTTTTGACACTCCTCGTTACGGCGGTTTCCTTCGGTGTGGCACGCTGGTCGGTACACTGCGCCATGACCGCGCCGACCGTGAATATGAACGATACGGCGTTGCTCAAGCGCGAGCTGGACCTGACCGACGCGCAAACTCGTGACATCGAAAAGATGGGGACTGAATTCCAAGCGCAGTTGAATTCTTTCTGCGCCGCTCATTGTTCAGCACGAATGGCCCTGGGCGATGAGCTGGCGAAGTCGAAACCGGACCCGGCAAAATGCAGCAACTTCATTGAGAAAATGAATGCGGCGCAGGCGGGCGCGGAGCGGGTAACGCTGGCGCACATATTGAAAGTGCGGGCGTTGCTGAACGACCAACAAGCGCAGCGTTACTCAACCATGATCCACGACCAGGTTTGCAGCTTGCCCATGGGCTCCTTGTAAACCAACCCGATCCCAATCATGCGAACCAAAACAACCATCCGGAACGGAACTTTTGCCCTTCTGGCCATGCTGGCTGTCGTGACCGTCGTAAGGTCCGAGCCGAAGGAAATTACCTCCAGCCTGACATTGGATCAGGTCATCGCAGAAGCGCTGCGGAACAATCCCCAGGTGCGGTCGATGCAAGCCAAATGGGAAGCGGCGCAGGAGCGTCCAACGCAGGAGCGCACGCTGCCGAATCCGGCGTTGACGTTCAAAGGCGGAAACGGGGTCGACGATTTCAACTTCCCGAGAACCCAGGAAACACGCGTAGGGGTCGAACAAACATTTCCCTGGTTCGGCAAATTGGGTCTGCGGGGAGAAGTCGCTGAGAAAGACGCGGCCATCGTGCATCACGAGCACGAGGCGATGGAACTGGAAGTGGTGGCCTCCGTGAAGGAAGCCTACTTCGATCTCTACGCGGTGCAACTCTCGATGTCCATCACCCGTGCCGAAGAAGACGTGCTCAAAGAGATCGAAACGATTGCTGAAAGCCGGTACGCCACGGGAGCCGCGAGCCAACAGGACGTGCTCAAGGCGCAGACGGAGACCACCATGCTCAAGCAGCAATTGCTGGACTTGGAGCAACAGGAAGCCACGGCGAAAGCCAAACTCAACTTGCTGTTGGATCGCCCGGCCGATTCGCCTCTCGGTCTAGCTGTCTCGCCGCCGGTCCTCGAAACGGAGGTTGACACGGGCAGGCTGTTTGATCAGGCAGAAAAGGGTCGACCCGAGATCCGTCGCGCACAGATGGATATCGAGCGCAATGAAGCCCAGCGCAATTTGATGAAGAAAGAGTTCTACCCCGATTACCGGCTCGGGCTGGAGTACGGCCATATGGAGGGGGGGTACACCGACTTTTCCGGTTCCGAAAACCAGCTGATGGTCACCATCGGGTTTGACCTGCCGATTTGGCGGACGAAATACCGCGCGGGTTTGCGCGAGGCCGAGAAGATGATCGAATCCAGCCGGGCCACCCTTGAAGCGGCGGAAAAGCAAATCTCCTACGACGTGCAAGATGCGCATTTCAAGTCACTGACCGCCAGGCGCACGGTCGAACTCTACAAGAACTCTCTGATACCGCAGGCTGCAGCCCGATTCAAAGCCAGCGAAGTCGCGTACCGCACCGGCCAGGTAAGTTTTCTCGAATTGCTCGAAAGCGAGCGATTTTTGCTCAACGCACGCGTCATGGAGGCGATGGCGGAAGGGAATCTCGGCATACAACTGGCCCGCCAGGAGCGTGCCACCGGTGCGGGCGTGAAGTACGTCTCGCGCTCAAGTGGCGTGAACAAATGAAGGAATAGTCCATGGAAACTCCAACACAATCACCTCCTCAATCTCGCCATCGGTCGTTGTCGCGGATCTTTGCCATCATGGTGGTGATCGTGCTGATGGTGGCTGCGTTTTTCTTTGGTCGAAGCTTCACGCCGGCATCGCCCACACCGACTGCTACGGGAATGCCGTCTGCCGGCGCGAAGGGGAGATTATACCAGTGCTCGATGCACCCGCAGATTGTTTCCGACAAGCCGGGGAAGTGCCCGATTTGCGGGATGAATCTTGAGCCCGTTGAAGAAGTGGCTCCCATGAGTGCCTCCAAGGGACACAAGCTCCTTTTTTATCGCAATCCGATGCGCCCTGACGTGACTTCGCCGACCGCAATGAAAGACGAAATGGGCATGGATTACATCCCGGTCTATGAGGACGAAACGGCGGCCGAGAGCGAAGTGCCGGGGCATGGCTCATTTACCTTGTCCGCCGCCCGTCAACAACTGATCGGCGTGACGCGCGGCAAGGTCGAGCCAAGAGACCTCCGCATGGAGATCCGTACTGTCGGTCAGGTCGCGTACGATCCGGACTTGTATCAGGCGATTGTGGAGTATCGCAATGTTGTCAATCTGACGGGCGCGGAGACGGTTGTGGCCAGCGCCGCATTGCGATTGCGGCAGATGGGCCTCTCGGACGAGATGATCAAGGAGTTGGGTGACGCCAATCATGACCCGAAGAATCTCCTTCTCCCAGGGAAAGAGGTCTGGGTGTACGCGCAGATTTATGAATACGAAATGGACCTGGTACACTCGGGCCAGCCGGTCACTATCACCGCGCCATCCGTGCCCGGATCGGGCTACACGGCGAAGATCGTCGCGGTCGACCCGATCTTGAATGCGGCGACCCGCACCGCGCGCGCTCGCATCCTGGTGGCCACTCCGGGGGAGAACCTGCGGCCCCGGTCATTTGTCCAGGTCAGGATTGAGGTTTCATTGGGCAATAAACTGTCCGTGCCTTTCGATGCGGTCCTCGACACCGGCGAACATCAGATCGTGTTTGTGATCAAAGGGCCTGGTGAGTTCGATCCGCGCTCCGTCAAACTGGGAAGGCAAGCTGACGGCTACTACGAAGTTTCGTCGGGGCTTGAAGCCGGCGACGAAGTGGTCACGTCCGCCAATTTCCTAATCGACTCCGAATCGCGATTCAGATCCGCGCTGGCTGCATTCAAGAAAACCGCTGCGCCAGCCGCGTCCGCCGCACCCTGAGAACCGGCCATGGTCGAGCGAATCATCGAATTCAGCGCGAAGAACAAGTACCTCGTGATGATCGTTGTCGTGGCCGCGATGGCGGCGGCCACCTGGTGCGTCAAAAACCTCCGTCTCGATGCGATTCCCGACCTGAGCGATACGCAGGTGATTGTATTCAGCCGCTGGGATCGCAGCCCCGATATTATTGAAGATCAGGTGACTTACCCAATCGTGACCGCCCTGTTGGGCGTGCCCAAGATCAAGGCGGTTCGTGGGTTTTCTGATTTCGGATACTCGTATGTATACGTGATCTTCGAGGATGGCACCGATATCTACTGGGCGCGCTCGCGGGTCATCGAGTATTTGAGCAAAATCATTCCCCGGCTGCCGCAAGGCGTCCAAACGGAAATGGGCCCGGATGCCACCAGCGTGGGGTGGGTGTACCAGTACGCACTGGTGGACAAATCGGGTAACCAGAACCTCGCCCAACTTCGCAGTCTCCAGGATTGGTATCTGCGCTACAACTTGCAGGCCGTGCCCGGGGTTTCCGAGGTGGCCGCCGTCGGCGGGTTTCAGAAGCAGTACCAGATCAACGTCGATCCCAACCTGCTATTGGCCTACAACATCCCCTTGACGCAGGTCATCGACGCTGTCCGCAAGGGCAATAATGATGTTGGAGGGCGGTTGCTGGAGTTTGCGGGCACCGAGTTCATGGTGCGAGCGCGAGGCTATGTGAAATCAATCGACGACCTGGAGAAGATCGTCGTCGGTGTCGATGCCAAATCCGGCACGCCGATCCTCGTCAAGCAAGTCGCCCGGGTGGCGCTCGGCCCGGATATACGGCGCGGCGTGTCGGACCTCAACGGCGAGGGTGATACCGTGGGCGGCATCATCGTCATGCGGCAAGGGGAAAACGCACTGAATGTCATCCAACGCGTCAAGGCCAGGATTGAAGAGTTGAAACCCACGCTGCCCGAAGGGGTGGAAGTGGTTACGACCTACGACCGATCGGAGTTGATCGAACGCTCAATCCACACACTGAAACATTCCCTGATTGAGGAAATGATCATCGTGAGCATCGTCATCCTGATTTTCCTGTGGCATGTGCCCTCGGCCATTATTCCCATCGTCACCATCCCCATTTCAGTGTTTCTGGCGTTCATCCCTTTTTATTTGATGGGGTTGACCGCGAACATCATGTCCCTGGCCGGCATCGCCATTTCCATCGGCGTACTGGTGGATGGCGCGATTGTGGAAGTGGAAAACGCCTACAATAAGCTGGAACAATGGCAATCGGGCGGGCGCGTTGGGGATTACCATGCCATCCGGCTACAGGCACTGAAAGAAGTCGGCCCGGCGGTGTTCTTCTCGCTGCTGGTGATCGCCGTGGCGTTCTTGCCGGTGTTCACTCTGGTTGATCAAGAAGGGCGGCTGTTCAAGCCGCTGGCGTTCTCCAAGAATCTGGCGATGGCTCTCGCGGCGGTACTGGCGATCACCCTTGATCCCGCTTTGCGCATGATGTTCACCCGGATGGATTATCATGATTTCCGTCCGCGATGGCTGAGTTGGGTGGTCAACACGATAACCGTCGGAAAATATTATCCCGAAGAGAAACACCCTGTCAGTCGCGTGCTGTTCCGAATTTACGAGCCGGTCTGTCGTTGGGTGCTGGAGCATCGGAAGATCACCCTGGGCGTCGTTCTGGCTTTGCTGATTTCGACCATCCCGGTTTACTTCAAACTCGGCCACGAGTTCATGCCGCCGCTTAACGAAGGGGCGTACCTGTACATGCCGACCGCCTTGCCGGGTATGTCAGTGACGGAAGCGCAAAGAATCCTTCAGATCCAGGACCGGATTTTGAAAGGGTTTCCCGAAGTCGAGACCGTATTCGGCAAAGCGGGGCGCGCCGATACGTCGACCGACCCGGCCCCATTCTCGATGGTTGAGACCACGGTCACCCTCAAGCCCGAAAGCCAATGGCGCACCGTGAAACGCTGGTACTCCAACTGGCCACGGCCCTTTCGCCCACTGTTTTCATACTTCGTGCCCGAGCACATTACGTTTGAAGAATTGCAGGACGAGATGAACGAAAAGCTGCGTTTTCCGGGCATCCCCAACATTTGGACCATGCCGATCAAGAACCGCATCGACATGCTTTCCACCGGTGTCCGCACGCCGATTGGGATCAAGGTGCTGGGCCCGGATCTCAAGGTCGTTCAAAAAATCGGTGAAGACCTGGAGAACATCATCCGTGACATTCACGGTACCCGCACCGTCCTGGCCGAACGCACGGCCGGCGGCTTCTATCTCGATTTCGTGCTCAAACGCGACGAACTCGCCCGGTACGGACTCAGCGTTCAGGATGCGCAGGAAATCATCATGTCGGCTATCGGGGGTGAGAATGTGACTACCGCCATCGAAGGGCGTGAACGCTACAGTGTCAACGTGCGCTACGCGCGGGAG
Source organism: Verrucomicrobiia bacterium (assembly GCA_035577545.1). Lineage (NCBI taxonomy): Bacteria > Pseudomonadati > Verrucomicrobiota > Verrucomicrobiia > Verrucomicrobiia bacterium. Next base: position 84,984 of record DATLVI010000044.1, on the reverse strand, counting down.
TTCCGCGACGACATTGAGCGGCTCAAGCGCGTGCTGGTACCCACGGCCAGCGGCGCGCACATTCCCCTGGCGGAACTGGCGGACATCCGCATGTTGGAAGGCCCGTCCATGATCCGTAACGAGAACGGCCAGCTCGCCGGCTACGTCTTCGTGGACATGGTGGGCCGCGATGTTGGGGGCTATGTCGAAGAAGCGAAGCAGCGCGTTCAGCAGAATCTCAAGATGCCCAAAGGCTACACGCTGATTTGGAGCGGCCAGTACGAGAACATGGCCAGAGTCACTCAACGGCTGAAAGTGGTGTTACCGCTGACTGTTTTCCTGATTGCCCTGCTGCTGTACGCGAACACCAAATCGGCGGTGAAGGCCGGGATGGTCATGCTGGCCGTGCCGTTCTCGCTCGTTGGCGCAGTCTGGCTACTGTACCTGCTGCACTACAACATCTCCATTGCGGTGTGGGTTGGAATGATCGCCCTGATGGGGTTGGATGCCGAGACGGGTGTGTTCATGCTCTTGTTCCTTGACCTCGCCTATGAGGACCGCGTTCGGCGAGGTCAAATGCGCACGTACAAAGATCTTGAAGAAGCGATCATGCACGGCGCGGTCAAACGCATCCGGCCCAAGATGATGACCGTCACCGCCATGTTCATGGGGCTGCTGCCGATCATGTGGTCAATGGGCAGCGGCGCGGATATGATGAAGCGTGTCGCCGCACCGATGGTGGGCGGAGTGCTTACTTCGTTCATCCTCGAATTGCTTGTTTATCCAGTTCTTTATTCCATCTGGAAATGGCGGTTTGTGATGAAGGAAGGCACGCTTGTCCCGAAAGCCCTCGGGGAGGTTCCTGCAAAATAACTGGAACGATTCAGTGAGTTCAAGCATGTTAGTAATAGAGTCCGGTTTCCAAAAACCGAACAACCAATCAGAGGAGGAGTGGATGAAAAAGCTCGTTGCATTGAGTGTCGCGGTTGCCGTTGGTTTGATCATGGCCTGGAGCGTGCAGGCGGAGGATCAAAAGACCGATGCCCAAGTGACCGTCAAGGGTGAGGTCGTCGATATGGCTTGTTACCTTGACCACGGCGCTCACGGCGAAAAACACGCTGAGTGTGCGGCAACCTGTATTGAGTCCGGTTTGCCGGTGGGAATCAAAGGCGAAGACGGCAAGACCTATTTGCTGATCGGCGAACACAAACCGCTCAACAAAGCCCTGGCCGCATACGCGGGCAAGACCATCACCGTCAAAGGCAAACTGGCCACACGCGATGGAATCAACATGATCTCCAACGCGGAAATCCAGAAATAGTCAGGAGTCGGCGGGTGGAATGATGGGCGCGCACCCTGGGGATTTGTCGCGTATATCAGGGTCGTGCCCGCAAATGAACGGCGAGTACCATGCCTGAATTCCACGATTTCCTCCAGCAGCTCAAACAGCCCGAATATGTCCATGTCCTGCTCAACCCAATTCCGGTCTACGCCATGTCGTGTGGAATCCTGGCGCTTATCGTTGCCCTGATTCTGAGAAGCCGGCAGGCGCAAATCACGGCGTTTGTCGTGGTGATCTTCGCAGGGCTTTCCGTGTGGCCTGTCGGGGAGTATGGCGAACGCGGCTACGATCGCGTGTACTCGATGTCGAACCAGGACGCGCAGCAGTGGCTGGATGTCCACATGCACCGGGCCGATATCGGGTCGTGGGTGTTTTATGCAACGGCAATCGTCGCGGCGATCGCGCTTATTCTTCCGCGGTTCCGTCCACGCACGCAATTACTGCTGGCTCTTGCCACGCTCGTCTTCTCGTTCGCCTCACTCGCGGCCGGCGCCTGGATCAGCCACGCCGGTGGCAAAGTGCGCCATTCCGAATTCCGCGAGGGCCCGCCTCCCAGTCCCGTGCCGCACGAAGAAGGGCATTAGTCGAGGTTAGTCGTCGTCAGCCTTGTTCTTGGGGTGCGGGAATACGAACCCGGCGCGGGTGGGCGGGGGCATCGGGGAATCGTCGCCGCGAACGGAGCGCCAGATGACTTCGTTGAGGAGCAGATCATCGACGGCGTCCTCCTTGGAGAAGTCCATGGTGCGCGAAGCTTTCTCACCCCAGGTAGTCTTCGTGTTCTTTTCCTGCAAATCGATGCGGGCGGGGAGGGCGGTGTACGGGCGCACATCAGGCGTGCTTTGGAACGCATTGAACATTGGGGTGGCGGCGGCATCAAACTGGGACATCGGTTTTAGTCCAAGGATCAATTCGATTGTTCGCAACATGCTGCTGGTGGAGTACATGATCGAGTCGACAAAATGGCGTTTCAAGTACGGGCTGACGACGAGCCCCACCGTCCGATGCGCGTCGACGTGGTCGGCGCCGTTCTGCGCGTCGTCTTCCAGGACGAAGATGGCGGTTTGCGACCAGAACTGCGAATGGCTAATGCCTTCGATGATCCGGCCCAGGGCGGCATCGTTATCCGCGACACAAGCGCTTGGCGTTCTCTTGTCCAACCGCACACCAAAGGTGTGGTCGCCGGGCAGTCGAACGACTTGCAGGCGCGGCATGTCGCCTTCATCCTCGAATCGCTTGAGTTCCTCCAGAAAACGGTCCGCCCGCTTTGCGTCCGGGTATTCCAGGTCGAAGCCGCGGTATTTCTCGTCGATATGGCCGCGCAGGGTTTTTACGCGCGCCACCGCCGGATCGTCTGCCGTCTTCCCGTTGGCGACGAATTCGCCGTAGCTGCGGTAGCTCACGCCGGTTTCCGCGGCGCGGTCCCAGAGATAACCACCGGCGGGGGTGGCCATCGGGAAAACTCCCTCGGCGGGGTAGATATACTTCTTGTTCTTGTTGTGGCCGTACTGGAGCGGCCACGACTTTTCCACGAAATCCGTGGCATACGCCCCCATCGTCCACTCATGACCGTCCGCGCTGATTTCGGCATCGGCGTAGAAATTGTCGAAGAGAACAAAGTCGCGAGCCAATTGGTGGTGGTTCGGTGTAACTTCCTCCGGAAACAGGCAAAGGTTCGTATCGCCGTTGCCTTCCGTCATGTCGCCCAGGACCTGATCGTAGGTGCGGTTCTCCTTGATGATGTAGAAGCAGTATTTGATCGGGCTCGCATCGCCGGGCTGGAGCGGAATCGGGCTGTCATTCGGACGGGTGGCGGAAACCGTTGCGTCCGGTTTGAGCGGACTGCAACGATACGCCGCCACCGTATCGGCCACGAGTTGCTTTCTAAACGCTTTCCGATCGGGCAGATCGATCACGCTCAAGGTCCCGCGAAGAAGTTCGGCTATATATTGTGGCAGCGTTTCGGCCCGGCTCTTCCGGCCGGGTTGCGGGCCATTGGGGTTCGCCCTGGAAATGACTCCCTTACCATTGCTAACCAATAGACGGTGACCATCGGGCGTCACGCGTACGGAAGTGGGATACCACCCGACGGGAATGAAGCCGAGCGAACGACTGTGTCCCGGCTGGCTGACGTCGAACACGGCGATGTTGTTGTTGTCCGCGTTGGCCACGAACAGGGTCTTCCCGTCCGGCGTTAACGCCAGGCTGTTGGGAGTGGAGCCGGAAGGCCAATTGGCGTAGAGCGAAGCGGAGAGCGTTTCCAACGCTTTGCCCGTTCGCGTGTCGAACACGGTCACAGTATTCCGATTGGCATTGGCAACGAAGAGCGTCCTGCCGGAAGCTGTCAGCAGCATTTCATTGGGATGTTCCTGGGTCGCCCAGCGGGCGGCCACTCGCTGTGATTTCAGGTCGACCACGACCACTTCCGCATTGCCCCAAAGGCTCACGTAGAGTTTTTTGCGGCTGTTGTCGAGGCAGCAAGCATAAGGGAAGACGCCGGAATGATTCAATTCACGTTCGGTTGACCGCTGAGTCGTCGTAACGGTTTCAAGGTCGGACCCCGCCGGCGTCAAGGGGATATCGATTACCTTGCCTTTCTGCAGATCGACTTCGGAAACGCTCTGGCCGTACAGGTTCGCGACGCAGAGTGTTTTGGCGGCGGCATCCAGGACCAGTCCCGCGGGAATGCCAACGTCCTTGATGTCCCGCAGGCGGATTTCGCGATGATCCGAGAGAAGCCCATCCTTGAAATGGAAGCTGTGGACCAGTTCTTCGCTGGCGCCGCTGCAGAACAGAAGCGAACCGTCGCGGGAAAACGCGATTCCGTAGAAAGCCTCTTCGAGCGGCGCATTGGTCACGACGTTCTCGGTCACCAGGTCCACCACCATGATTCCATGATGGCTATATCCCGAGTGCAGGATTGCGGCGAAGCGCCCCTGGGGATGTACCGCGATGTTGACCGGGAAATCACCCAACTCGATTTGTCGTCCCACCGGACGCAGCGACCACTGGTTGGGCAACAGCACCGAGCCATCGGCCCGTTGACCGGGCAATTGGACCAGCGGCTTGTTTTCCTTCGCCGTCGAACCAATTGCGCTCGCGAACAAAATGGCCAGGCCCAATGTGAGTTTGCGCATAAGATTTTCTCCTTAACCCTCGTGTTCAATTCTTGTAGCCGTGGGCCTTCGCCGGCCAGGCGGCGATGAACAGCAACGTGCCCACGACTGCGACGACCATCAAACCACGAAACGCTGCGTCCCAGCCATAGTTCTGTACGAGCGCCCCCATGCCCCAGCCGGAAAGAAGCGTACTGGCGTAGCCAAAGATGCTGGTCAGGCCGACGGCAGTTGCGGCGGCGCGTTTGGTGGCCAGATTGGCGCACGCTATGGCGAGCAAACATTGCGGGCCGTACACAAAAAAGCCCGTGGCGCAAAGCAGCCCGGTGATTAGCAATTCTGATTGCGTTTGGATCTTCCAAAAAAGAAAGACCGAGACACCGGCGAGCGCCATGTAAACGACGCAGGCGCGCACGGCGCGTCCGCCAAGAAACCTATCGGTGATCCAGCCGCCGAGCAATGCCCCGATCAGCCCGAAAACCTCAAAACCGGCGATCATTCCGGCGGCGTGCATGATCTTGATGTGCTTGGCTTCCATGAGCATGGTCGCGCCCCAATCGAACACAGCGTACCGAATGGTGTAGACGAAGAAATTCGCCGTCGCGAGGAGCCAAATGTATTTATTGCGAAATACCTGTTTGAATACGAAGGCCTTGAAATCCGCGCCCGATTCTTTTTCCGAAAGTTCAACGTGCGTGCCTTCCAGTTCCGGCAACCCGACGGAGGGCGGTGTGTCTGCCAGCAGGAACCAGAGCAAAACGGCGACCACGATGGCGATGGCCGCGGGAACAAAGAAACAAAGCCGCCAATTCGGCGGGAAGAAATATCCGCTGAGCAAAAATCCACAAAGCAGGACAATGAGAATGCTGCCGATGTTGTGGGAAGAATTCCAGATGGAAAACTTGGTGGCCAGCTGCTTGGGGGGAAACCAATTCGCCATCAATCGCGCGCAGGGCGGAAACCCCATGCCTTGAAACCAGCCGTTGATCATCCAAATGATGCCAAACGCCACCACGGCGGAACTCAGGCCGAACAGGATATTGAGCAGCGCCGATGCGATAAGGGCTACCGCCATGAAGACGCGTGCGTTGGAGCGATCCGCGAGAAAGCCGTTAAGAAACTTGGATACGCCGTAGATCACACCGTGCAGGGTCAGGAATAATCCCATGCTTCCCTTGGTGATACCCAGTTCCTTGCCCATCAAAGGCATGGCGAACCCAAGATTTTTTCGAACAAAATAGAATGTCGCGTAACCCAGGATCGAAAAAACCAGAACGTGATTCTGCCAGTAGCGGTACTTCCGCGAAATTTCCTGCGGATCGGTCAGCATGACCGCTGCCGGCGGCGCCGGTTGGAAAATCTTCAACCACCCTGTGACCGGGGGGCGGACCGCAAGCGGTGCAACCACTGGTTCTCCGGCCACGTCTGACTCAGGTTGATAATCCAAGACCCGTTACCTCTCAAAACACCAAGAACACACGATTGGTGAGATTTCGTCAAGACGCAAACCCTGCGGCGATTACGGTGTGATACACTGCTCGGCGCAAACGGTCGGACGGGAACGGCTATTGCAAGACGTGGAAATCACCCAGGGTCTGATCGTTGTTGGTGCCGTTGTTCGCACTGGGGGCACGCCAGTGGAAGATTGGGGTCCGGACTGTAACTTCTCCAATATGTTGGCTGGCTGCGACACCGAACTCGATCCCGCCGTTGTCAATGACGACGCTGGAAAGCTTGACGCTGCCAACCAGGGAAGCGGCGAGATCGCTGTTTTCAAAACCATTGGTGGTCGAGCGGATGGTAACGCTCGCGAGGCGCAGGTCCGCTACGAATTCACCGCTGGTTAACGGGCTGTCGGGATCGTCCGGCGTGTAACCAACGAAGACGGTGGAATCAATCATCTGGAAAGCGCTGATGGAACCAATGCTGCCATTGGCGACGGTGATATTGGCGCCGCTGATCATGCCGGACACAGCGAGATTCTCGAGGGCAAACTGATTGGTCTCGATGCCATCGCCGGATAGGGTAATGGTTCCCCCGAAATCACCCGGAATAGCGTTACGTTTGTCGCCCTTGATGGAGATGCTGCCGATCCGCGGTGCGTCGATCGTGGTGTCCTCGCCAAAGCGCGCAGCGCTCAGCCTTTTGAGCCTGCTCCCGAGGGCGATGGCGCTGCCATCGTCAATGTTGTGGGCCGTGATGCTGGTGTTCTGGTTTACAGAACCGTTGGCGATGATAACCGCGCCGTTGAGGAGGTCGTGGATCTTCAGTTCTCCCAGGTAGTCACCCAGTTGGATGCCATCAACCCCGACGACATCAAAATCCCGCGCGTCGATGAGACGGCATCCACCATCCCCAGTGATATGGTCAATCTCCAGTAAACCCGTTCCCGCCTTGTTCTTCTTGACCTTGATCGTGAGAACGCTGCCGGAGTCGGTCGCGGACAGATCCAGGGCGAGGGGCTCAAATTGGGAAGCCGACATTGTCCCGGCGAATTTTAGCAGCAGCGTTACCACATCACCGTCCGAATTTGTGAATGTAATCGACTGCGGGTTGTCGTTGACGATTGTCACCACGGCTGTGTCTTGGGTGAGGGAACCTTCCGCGGGATTGGACAGCGTCACATTGACAGTCTTGTTGCTTTGGAATGTCTTGAATTCCAAAATGGAAAAACTGAAACTCGACTGGGAAGCGCCCGGCGAAAAGATGAGTGTGCCGCTGGTGCTGAAATAGTCGACGCCATTAATTGCTGTGCCGTCACTGGTGGCATAATCGACGCTATTCTGGTCACTGGAATCGCCAAACCGGATTGCTGTGATTATGGCGTGACCGACATGTTCGCGGACGTTGTAGGTAGCCGCGCTCAACTCAATAACCTGCGGGCCCGTCGCGATGATTGTCAACTGGGCGTGTATGGGACTGCCCAGGGCAGCGCCGCCGGTGGGATTGCTAAGCGTCAGATTGACCGTCCGGTTGGTTTCGAGAGCGCCCAAGGGTGGGCTTATGATCGGAATTTCGAAGGTGTTCGTGAGGACTCCATCAGCAAACGCGACCGTCCCATTCGTCGCTGTGTAGTCGACCCCGGCCTTCGCCGAGCCGTCGCTGGTGCTGAAATCGACCGCTACTGTCCCATTCGTCCCGTTGGTTCGGACCACGGTGATAACCGCGACGTCGTTCGTATCATCCACCGAGAATGTTCCCCCCGCAAACTGCAACTGTTGCATTGCGTTATTGATAATCGTGAGCACGGCGCTGGACGGGCTACCCAGCGTGGCAGGTCCGGTGGGGCTGGACAGGGCAAGGTTGACGGTCCGGCTGGATCCCGGCACACCGTTGTTCAGAAGGGTGATTGGGACTGTGTTGGTTACGATTGCCACCGGGTTGGTCGTGACTTGCGCGGGAAAATTCTCAGTGGTAGAGACAGCAACATAGTCCACCGTGGCCGTGGCAGTACCATCACTAGTCGAAAAAAGCACCGAAGCCGTAGCATCCGTACTGCCCGAGAAAATGATGGTGATAAGCGCATTGCTTTGCGACAGGTTCGCGGTGTAAGCAGATTGGCCAAACATGACGGTCCCCGTCTGCGCGCGCACCAGACCTGGGAAGAAGATTGCAGTACAGCTGGCGATGAGTAACGAAATGAGAAATCGCGGCGGTCTGAGAGCACGACTCCCCACGCCACTTTCCGCCAGAATGAAACCCCCTGAGCCAAAGCCTTGACGCCGCATATTCTGCACAGACCTACTTAGCGCCTCACAATTGAAAATGCAAACTTTGAATTCAATCGCGACGCCCGACCGTCGCTGGTTTAAGAACGGCCATCAAGGACGGCGCGCAATTTCTGCGCAAGCGCGGAAGGTGTGAACGGCTTTTGCAGGAGCGCTACGCCTTCACGCAGCACTCCCTGATGGATGGCGGCGTTCTCCGTGTAGGCGGACGTAAAAAGTGTTTTGGTTTGGGGATGCAAAGCGCGAATGCGGTCGGACAATTCTTTGCCGTCCATTTGCGGCATCACGATGTCCGTGAACAGCAAATCGATATGTCCGTTGTGCGGTTGCTGGATCAGGTTCAAGGCTTCGAGACCATTGGCAGCCACCCGCACGGTGTAACCCAACCGCTGCAACAACAGGCTGACCATCTCACGCAGCGAGGGATCATCCTCGACCAACAGGATCGTTTCGGTCCCGCGCGGGAGATCGGGTAACGCAGGCTTTGCCGTGGAAAGGTCTGTTCGCTGTTCAACCCGGGGGAGATAAATCTTGAACGTGGTGCCTCGGCTGGGTTCGCTGTAAACGTTGATGTGGCCGCCGCTTTGTTTGATGATGCCGTGGCACGTGGCTAATCCCAATCCCGCGCCTTCGCCGACACCCTTGGTCGTGAAGAACGGCTCGAAGAGATGCGCTTTGACTTCCTCGCTCATACCGGTGCCCGTATCCGAGATGGCGAGCATAACGTAATCTCCCGCCTTCACCTCGGGAAAGCGACTGACGTACTCTTCGTCGAATGTGACCAGGGACGTCTCCAGCGTGAGTTTCCCGCCACGACGCATTGCTTCGCGGGCGTTAATGGCGACGTTCATGATGACCTGCTCAATTTGTCCGGCGTCCGCCTTCACCGCTGGCAGGCCAGCGGCGGGAACGATGCGCACATTGACATCGCTGCCCATCAAGTGGCTCAACATGCCTTCCATGCTCGTCAGGACCCGGTTTAGATCGAGGGTGTCCTGCCGCAGGAGCTGTTTGCGGCCGTATGCCAGAAGTTGCTTGGTCAGCGCGGCGGCAAGATCGGCGGCTTTGCGGATGGCGATCGCGTTGGCACAGTGCGGACTTCCCGAGGGAAGATCGCCGAGCAGCAGTTCACTCTGGCCGATGATCGCCGTCAGGATGCTGTTAAACTCGTGGGCGATCCCACCGGCCAATTTGCCGACCGTTTCCATTTTCTGGGATTGAACCAACTGGGCCTCCATCTGCTTGCGCTCGGTGATGTCGGTGACAATGCCCGTGAGACGAACCAGATTGCCAGCGGCGTCGTGGACTTGAAAACCACGGTCATGGACCCAGCGGACTGTGCCGTCGGGGCGCGCGATCCGATACTCAACGCTCACGCTGGGTTCGCTTCGCGTAAGCGCGCGGAAGATGGCGAAGACGCGCCCGCGTTCCTCCGGCAGGATGGCTTCAGCCCACTGGTGAGGATTGGCATAGAGACTTTCCGCGGAACGGCCCCAAATCAGTTCATACCCCGGACTGACGTAGAGCACTTCTTTCTGGTCGGGCGAAGTCATCCAGAATACGTCGGTGATGTTACTCGCCAACTGGCGGAATTTCTCCTCGCTTTGGCGCAGTGACTCTTCCGTCCGTTTGCGCTCGGCATTTTCCACCTGCAAGGCTTCGTTGGCCTTCTTCAGGTCAGCGGTGCGTTCGGTCACGCGTATTTCAAGTTCGCCGCGCGCCGACTGCAACGCGGCGTCCCGCTGCTGAATTTGCGCGAGCATTTCATTGAACCCGACCACCAACTGGCCGATTTCGTCGTTGCTTTGTTTTTTCGCCCGCAACGAATAATTTTTGTCCTGCGCCACGGCCCGCGCCACCTCCGCGAGATGCAGGATCGGATTGGACACCAGCCGCTGCAACCGGCTCGACAACACAAGGGCGACCAGCAATGAGGTGAGGAACACCAAACCCACGATCACCACATAACTCATGCGGCGCGCCGAAAGGTTCTTCAAGTTTGACGCGACAAAAATCGTGCCCGTCATCACGCCGCCCTGCTTGATTGCGCGAAACAGGTGCAGTTCATCGCTGGTGAATTCCTGGCTGGTGGGCTGGACCGCAGGCGGTACAAACGATGAAGCGGTATCCCGCTGGTAAACGGCAAACACCCGGCCATCCCGGGAATAAACGCTGGCAGAAACGATACTGTCATCAGCGCGCAACCCACCAAGCGTTTCCTTGGCGGTCTTGGGATCGTTAAAATCAATGGCCGCCGCGCAGTTGTTGCCGATGGCATCGGCAAGAATGGTAATCTTTTCGCTCAACTCCCGGCGGAAGGTGACCGTGTCGTAGGCGATAAACGCGGCACAGGCGAGCAACAGCGCAACGCTGCTGGTCAGCATGATGATCAGCATTTGCTTGCGCCGGAGCGAGAGATTTGTCAGAAAGCGCATAGATCTTTAGTTGGTCTTGCCTTTCACCACATCCGCCACCGCCAGCAATCGGGAACTGATGGTCAACCCGGCTTTCTTTGCCGCCGCGAGATCAATGTCGAGTCGGACATTTCCATTTCTGAGCACGAAGGAAATGATGCCACCGTTTCGCGCGAACGGTTCGTCCTCGCCTACGGTGAGCACGGGCAACGCCCTGGTTTTATCCAAAATTGCGCCCATACGGGAGGCTTCCAATCCGCTGATGAACAAAATGTGGCAACCGTTCAATTCCGAGTCTGCCGCAAGATGTTTGATGACGAAAGGCCGGCCGTTGACGGTTTTGCCCTCGACAGCCTGACGCAGATCGTCATCGAACCGATCTTTCGCCATGACCCCGATGACGATGGGCGCATTGGGGCCCGGGAACGCCGCCGCTGGCCAGTCCACGTATTTGGCGAAGTTGAAGAGAAAGGCGGCTTTGACCTGGTACTCGGAAGGCAACTCTTCTTTCGCGGCGGAAATCGATGTTCCGGCGATCCATCCCATTGTTATTACGAGGAGCGCGCAGCGGACCGCCCACAGATCACTCCGGCGGCGCCCCCCCCCGCGCGGCTCCCGGGGCGCTCGGTGAGGGATGCCGGTCAGTATCGCCATGTGACCTTCCCGTAAAATCCGCGTGGGACCTCGACAGTCGGTGCGCCGATGGTGCTCGCTTGCTCGGGATGGTGGTCGTCCAGAAGATTCTGCCCCACGACGGACAACTCCCAATTGGGCGTGGGGCGGTAGGACAAACGTACATCCGCCGTGACGTAAGCTGGTACCTCTTGGACGTTGTCCACGTAGCGCAAGTCTGCATCCAAGCTGAGGGAGCGAGTGAAATCGCACGAGGAACGCAGCACGACCTGATGCGTGGGGGCGTTCAATTCGTCCCCCTTGGCGACGGTGGTGGGTTGTCCCCGCAGGTGCATCAACAAGAGCGTGTAACTGGCGGACAAACGCCAGAAGTCCGTCGCCGCGTAGGTCACGACCGCTTCACCACCGTAGGATTGGCCTTGGAGGGTGTTCTCGGGTTGAACCGTTTCGGTGCCGACTGGTACACCCGGAGTGAAACCGGTTGGTACCTGACCTACAAGCTCGCTGTAGTTGTTGTAGAACGTGGCCACATCTACGCTGACGCGCCGACCGGGCTGGATGCGATAACCGAGTTCGTAAGCCAGCACATCTTCAGATTTGAGTTGGGTGTTGCCGACAAATGTCGGCACATAAAGCCCGCCGCCGGGACCGACCACAGGCGCGCCCAAGGCGAAGGTGATGAACTCTTTGCTTTCCGCCTCACTGGGTGTTCGCACAGCACGGGACACCGCGGCCCAGACCGTCTGGTTTTCAGTCGGCTTGAACATGAGGCGGGCGCTGGGCTGCACTTCAAATCCGGTGAAATCGTTATGCTCGACTTTCGTACCCGCCGTGAACGTGAGCTTGTCAGGGATGATCTTGAGTTCGTCCTGCACAAATGCGCTAAAGAGATTCACGGCGAGCTCATGCCTGAGGATTGTGATTGCCGGGCTGTTTGCTTTGAATAACTGCGAGTCGGTGAACCGATAGCCGAGCCCCCAGATAACGTCATTGCATTCACCCAGCCCAAAGGTGTGCTGTAAACTCAGGTCGGCAGTGTCCAACGCGACCTCGGCCAGGGTATCGTTCCGGTACGTGTGGTCATAGTAGGCCTGCACCTCATAACTCGAACGATCGGAGATGCGTTGCGTCCAGCGCCCAAGAGTATTGAAGCCGTACATGCTGCCGTCATGGTTGTCCAGATCGCCGGTGTAGCCGTCTCCCTGCCAGGTCATTTGGCCGTCGTTGTGTGTGTAGTGATCGACGCGGTAGCCGGCTTTGTTGATGTCCCAGCTGTCATTGGCCGACTGCCCGTTCGCGAACTCAAAATTGTCATTGAGCTGGTAGGTGTCGTAGACGCGATAGTAGGTGTCTTCGTTGATCTTGCCGCCGTAACGCGCGCCGCCCAACGCCAGGTGCTCGTCACCGCCGCCGCCATAGACGAGATCTCCCTGGGTATCCCGGGCGCTCTTGCTTATAATACTGATCACGCCGTCGACCGCGTTGGCGCCCCAGACCGTTGCGCCCGGACCGCGGATTACTTCGATTCGGTCCACATCATCGAGGAACACTTGCTGGGCGTCCCAATAGACTCCGGAGAACAAGGGCGAATAGACGGTGCGACCGTCAATCATGACCAACAGCTTGTTGGCAAATTGGGAATTGAAACCGCGCGCGGAGATTGCCCAATCGCCAGAATCAATCGCGGCTACCTGTAACCCGGGTACCAGTCGCAACGCGTCCGCCACGGTGGTGGCGCCCGAGCGGTGCAGGTCGTCATTGCTCAAAACAAAAATGGCCGCGGCAGCGTCATCGAGCCTTTCCTCTTTCTTGGAAACAGAAGTGACTTTGAGGTTGACCAGATCTTCCAGGGAAAGGTCCGCCACCGAATTGGTTGACGACCTGGCCGAAGGTGAGCTGGAATCCGCCGCCTCGACGCCGCCGGCAACGAGCAGCATCAGTCCGGCAAATGCACCCTTTCTGCCGCATCGGTTCAACCAATCGCCGATGCCCGAGTCAGTTTCGCCACTGGATGAACCGGGTTTCATAAGGGCGGTCTATACAGTAGATGCGAGTTTTTCCAATCGGATGGTTGGGTCGAAGACCTCTTTTGCATTCAATCCCGCGACAGACTCGCCTTCGTCATCCAGCAGTTCGCGCACAGTGCGGGAGAGGGTCGCCGGGGTATAGGGCTTCGGCAGAAACGCGACGCCGGGCTCAAGCACGCCGTGTTCCGCAAGGGCGTCGTCGGTGTAGCCGGACGTGTAGAGGACTTTGAGATCCGGGTACGTCGCCTTCAACCACTCGGCCATCATTTTGCCGCCCATTTGAGGCATGATGACATCCGTGACAACCAAACGAATCGGCTGGCCCTTTGTCTCGCGAGCCATACGTAACCCCTCCTGACCGTTGGCCGCCCGCAATACGCTGTAGCCGAGAGATTCCAGAACACCGCAACCCAACTGACGCACGGACGGTTCGTCCTCCACAAACAAAATCGTTTCCGTGCCCCGTGGCATTGTTCCTCCCCTGGCGACCGGGCGTACCGAGGGCTCCAAAGCCCGTTCAACACGTGGAAAATAAATCTTAAAAATCGTGCCTTCGCCCAACTTGCTGAAGACATCGATGTGGCCGTTGCACTGTTTGATGATGGTCTGGCAGGTTGCCAGACCCAGGCCGGTGCCTTTGCCCTTCGGCTTGGTCGTGAAGAATGCTTCAAAGAGGCGGGCTTGCACTTCATCGGTCATGCCGGTGCCCGTGTCACAGACCGCTAACATCACATAATTTCCGGGGGCCACGCCTGGGTGCGCCTGTGCGTAGTTCTCATCCAATGTGACGTCGCGCGTTTCGATGGTGAGCTTGCCACCCTTGGGCATGGCATCGCGGGCGTTGACGACCAGGTTCATCAAGACCTGTCCGACGTAGCCCGAGTCGGCTTTGACACGGCCCAGTTCTTTTCCTGACACGATTTGCAGTTCGATATTCTCATCGATCAGGCGTCGCAGCATTTTGTCCGTCCCAGCGACAACTTCGCTGAGGTCGAGGACGACGGGCTGGACTGTCTGCTTGCGACTGAACCCCAGGAGTTGACGTGTCAAACCCACGGCACGGTCGGCGGCCTGCCCGATCTCTTCCACTTCTTTCCGCAGGGGATCGTTTGGGGGAAGCTTGGTCATCATTAGCTCGGTGTTACCCATAACGACTGCCAGCAGGTTGTTAAAATCGTGCGCTATCCCGCCGGCGAGTTGACCAAGCACTTCCATCTTCTGGGCTTCGATGAGCTGTGCCTCAAGCTGCTTGTGATCCGTGCGGACCTCGATCTCCTGCATCGCGCGGCGCACGGCAGGCGCAAGGCGTGAGAGACGTTGCTTCAACACGTAATCCGTCGCTCCGCTCTTGAGTGATTCAATCGCGAATTCCTCGCCGAGCGTGCCCGAGATCAGAATAAAAGGCACGTCGGGACATCGTTTCCGCACCAGTTCCAGCGCGGACATCCCGTCGAAGGTGGGCAGCGAAAAGTCCGAGAAGATAATATCGAAGCCGTCCTGTTCAATTGCTGCGGCGAAGTCAGCGCGAGTTTCGACGCGCTTGATTTCGCAGGGAATGCCTTCGGCCTCGAGAATCGACGACGCCAGGTCGGCGTCGTTTTCGTCGTCTTCCAAATGCAGAACGCAAAGAGGGGATTTCATTCATTACTCCTGCTCCCCTTTCATAGCAATCATCCTGCCATTATTGAGCTTTAGACCCTTTCTGCTACGTGATTTGGAGGTGGCTCATTGATGGCCGCCCAAAAGATACCCAGTTCCTTTACAGCTTTTATAAAGTCTTGAAAATCAACTGGTTTAACCACATACGCGTTGACGCCCAATTTGTAACATTCGGCCAGATCGGGCGCTTCACGGGAAGAAGAAAGCACGATAACAGGTATCGTTTTCAGTTTTTCATCCCCCTTCATCTGTCGCAGCACTTCGATCCCGTTCAGTTTCGGCATTTTCAGGTCGAGCAGTGCGAAGATGGGGTTGCCGTTGAAGCGGGCCACGAATTTTCCGCGGCGGTACAGATAATCCAGCGCCTCCTCGCCATCGTGGACGACCGCCACCTGGTTCGCCAGGTGGTATTCCTCCAGCGCCGTCAGCGTCAGTTCCACATCATTGGGATCGTCTTCGGCCAACAAAATGGTTTTTATCTCAGCATTCATTCATGTCTCCTTTGGTTTTGGGATTGAGAAGTAAAATGTCGCGCCCTGGCCCACCGCGCCTTCCGCCCACACCCGGCCCCCGTGGCGCAGGATGATGCGCTGGACGTTCGCCAGCCCGATGCCGGTGCCTTCGAATTCATTGCTGGCATGTAAGCGTTGGAACACGCCGAAAAGCTTGGCAGTGTATTTCGGATCGAACCCGGCTCCGTTGTCGCGGACAAAGATGATGACTTCATTGTTCTCAGCCGGGGCGGAACCGACTTCAATGGTGGCCGGGTCGCGTGTGCGGGTGAACTTCACGGCATTGGCAAGGAGATTGACCAACACTTGGCGCAGCGTCGGGCGATCCGCCTGCACTTCGGGCAGCGGACCGATTCTCCAAACGATGTTCCGTCCCCGGGTTTCGCCTTGGAGATCGGGCAGCGTTTCTTTGACGAGGTCATTCAGGTTGACGACGGACTTCTGCATTTCAACGCGTCCGACTCGCGAAAACGCCAGCAAATCGTCAATCAAATCCCCCATACGCTTTGCGGACGTGGAAATCGTTTGCAAATATTTGTGACTCCTTTCCGAGAGAACGGGCCCGGCATCGCCCTTCAGCAGTTCCACGAATCCCGCCACATGGCGTAACGGCGCGCGCAGATCGTGGGAAACGGAATATGAAAACGCCTCCAATTCTTTGTTGGCAACTTGCAGTTGCGCCGTACGTTCGACGACGCGTTGCTCCAACTCGACATTCAGTTGGCGAATCTCTTCGGCGGCCTGCTCGCGCTTGGTGATGTCGCTGATCGTGACAACCGCCATTATTGGCTGGCCACCCGCGTCATGGACGAGCGTGCCACCGTAACTGAAGACCCGCAGCCAATCGGTCTGGATGCGCCGGATGCGCGCCTCCAGGTTGCGAAGCGTCTCGCCGCGCAGGATGCGGGCAAGCGGCCATTGATCCACAGGCCAGACGTTGCCGTCCATGCCAGAGAGCTCGAATATGTCAGCGAATTCGGTCAGGTGACGACGGGTTTCCTCCAGGGTGGCAAAGCCGTGCATGTCCAGCGCCGCCCGGTTGAAATGAAGCAACTGGCCGTTGAGATCGGAAACGGCCAATCCTTCGGTGAGGTTTTCGACAATCGTCTGATATCGTGCTTCGCTCTGCCGCAGCGCCCTCTCCGTCAGTTTGCGCTCCGTGATGTCGCGCGCTATTTTCGATGCGCCGACGACCTTGCCCGTCGAATCCTTGATGGGTGAAACGGTGACCGAAACATCGACCAGCCGGCCATCCTTGGCACGGCGCACAGTCTCAAAATGCTGAACGCTTTCACCGCGCCTGATCTTTCCCAGGATTTGTTTCTCTTCATCCTGCCGATCGGCTGGGATCAACTGCATTATCGAGTTGCCAAGCATCTCGGCCGCGGAATAGCCGAAGATCTTCTCGGCCCCGGTGTTCCAACTCGTGATGATGCTGCTCAGGTCCTTGCCGATAATGGCATCGTCCGAAGATTCAACGATTGCCGCCAGCCGCGCCATGGCTGACTCTGACCCTTTGCGCTCGGTGATGTCGGCGCCCAAATCCACGTCTTGATTATCCTTCACTTACCTCCATGGAAATCACGAATGATCACATCGGCTACAGGGTGGTCTTGGTTTTTTCAGCCATCGTAAAGTCTTCACAGTGGCAAGTCATGACACGAAGTGCGACTCATTGGCGTCTTGGCCTTTATGTCGCCAGTTTAACAAAGGCCCATTGAATGTCTATCAGGGAAAACACCTAGATAAGGCGCGAAGGCAGCAGTTTGGCTTTACGCAGGCCTCCCATGTCAACTCTTCGTCGTCGTCAGTCGATTTGCTTGCGCGGGAGTAAGCGTGGCTGGAAGTATTACACGCGGATGACTCAAACACTAACGCGCGTTCATCATGCCTTTTAGCACGGCTTCGAGTCCGGCCCTTCCCGCACCTTGCTCCCGCAGTTCCGGCACGCCCCAACCATCGTCGTAGAGCCGGAACTCTTGAATATTGTCTTGCTGAGACAGCAATGCTGCCGTGGCGTTGACGGTGTCGCAAGCCATTTGGGCGCCCCGGCGGAGATTCGGACCTGCGTCCCAGAGTGCATCGCGATCGGGTAAAGAGAAATGCATAGCCGATTCGATTTACTTGCGTGCCGCCGCAAACGTGGCATAATGCCGGACGCAAATTTTGCCGATGTAGCTCAGCTGGTAGAGCAACGGTTTCGTAAACCGTAGGTCGTCAGTTCGATCCTGACCATCGGCTCCAGATTTTTGGTCGTGCTAGGCGGGGAGTTAGCGGTTCCCTGCACCAGCAACCCGCTATAGCTGGGCCGAATTCCTCGCCGAGGCGGCGATGTGGGCGAGCAAACCGCGGGGCGGCGTCGAAGGTTGGGTCCGATGCAATGGTTGCTTGCGAACCCCGCCAGGGTCGGAAGACAGCAACGGTAAGCTTGATGTTCCATGTGCCGTCGGGGTGCCTGGCCGGAGCTTCAACCGCGGCGCGCAAACCGATGTCGTTTGTCGAAGCGAGGTGCACGATCATTCTTTCAGTGCGATGGTTCTGGGATTAATTCATGGCGCAGCAATATCAGGTCCTGGCGCGGAAATGGCGCCCGCAGCAGTTCGACGATGTCGTGGGGCAGGAGCACGTCACCACCACGTTGAAGAACGCCATTGAGCAGAACCGCCTCGCGCACGCCTATCTCTTCGTCGGGCCGCGCGGCATCGGCAAGACCTCCACCGCCCGTATCTTCGCCAAGGCGCTCAACTGCGTGAAAGGACCGACCGCCACGCCGTGCGACAAGTGCGACAACTGCCTCGAAATCACCGAGGGACGGTCGCTGGACGTGCTGGAAATCGACGGCGCTTCCAATAACGGCGTCGAGCAGGTTCGCGAATTGCGCGACACGGTGCGCTACGCGCCGGCCCGCGGCAAGTTCAAAATTTACATCATCGACGAAGTCCACATGCTCACCACGCAGGCATTCAATGCGCTTCTCAAGACGCTCGAGGAACCGCCGGCACATGTGAAGTTTATTTTCGCGACGACTGAACCGCAAAAAGTGTTGCCGACGATTCTCTCGCGTTGCCAGCGGTTCGATCTGCGGCGAATTCCCGCGAACCTCATCGTCAAGCACCTCAAGGAGATCGCGAAAAAAGAAAAAGTGGCGATCGACGACAAGGCGCTGGCCGCTATCGCGCGCGGTGCGGAAGGTGGCCTCCGCGATGCGGAAAGCACGCTCGACCAACTCATCGCGTTTTGCGGCAACAAGATTGCCGAAGCGGATGTGCTTTCGGTTTTCGGTCTCGTCGCGCAGGACCGTATCGCAGCTCTCACGGATGCGGTCCTCGACGGGGAAACGACGAACGCGCTGAAAGTGTTGAAGGACCTCGACGACGCCGGCAAGGACCTGCAACGCCTCGCGGCGGATTTGCTCGATCATTTTCGCAACCTGCTGGTCGTGACGTTGGGGGCGGAAGGCGTCGCGTCCTTGCAACTGCCCGAGTCCGAAATGGAACTGCTCGTGGCGCAGGCGAAGCGCACGGATTCCGACGCGGTATTGCGGGTCATCGACGCGCTGGCGGCTGCCGAGGGACGGCTGCGCTACGCGTTGTCCAAGCGCGTGTTCTTTGAGATTGCGCTGGTGAAGGCCGTGAAGGCACGCGACATGGTCGGGATCGATGGTTTGCTGAAAAAATTGAACGAGTTGAAGGGCGGGCTGCCATCAAGCCCCCGCGGGAACGATCTTCCAGTCACGAAGACCGCTTCCGCGGCGCCAGCGAATCATGTGCGGGAGACCGCACAGACGAATTCAGCGGCTTCTGTGGACGAGGCGTGGGCCTACGCGGTGGAACATCTCGGGAAGGTCACGCCGCTGGCGAAGAGCTATCTGGTTGGGACCCGTCCGCTTGGCCTGCGGGGCAACGTGCTGATCGTGCGCTTTGATCCCGAGTTCGCCGATCGCAAGGAATTCGCCGACCGTCCCCGTAACATCGAGGTGTTGCAAGCGAGCTTAAAGGAGAAGTTACGGATGGACGTCGCGTTGAAATTCGAGGTTGGGGAAGCCACCGCCGCGACGCCAGCGAAATCATCCGCGTCTTCGCTGGGGAAACCGGGAACGTCTGCCAGGGCGGCCGAACCCGCAAAAATGAACGTCGATGATTTTAAGAATGACCCGCTGATCAAAAAAGCGCTGGAGATCTTTAAAGGAACAATCGTCGAAGTCAGAAAGTGATGGTGAAAAATGGCCGGACTAGGGAAATTTCTCAAACAAGCCCAGAAGATGCAGGCGGAAATGACGCGCGTGCAGGAGGAACTGGCGCAACGTGAAGTCGAAGCGTCGGCGGGTGGGGGAGCCGTAAAGGCCACTGCGCGCTGTGACGGCACTATCGCGTCAATCAAGATCGACCCCAAGGTCGTTGACCCGAAGGACGTCGAGATGCTCGAAGACCTGATCCTCGGCGCCGTGACCAATGCCCTGCAAACGGCGAAGAAGACGCAGGATGAAGAGTTGGGGAAGGTCACCGCCGGCATGAACCTCCCCGGCATGATGTAGCGGCGCGACGCCGATGGATTATCCTCAGCCCGTCCAAAATTTAATCGCCCAGGTGTCTCGCCTGCCCGGCATCGGCAAGCGGAGCGCGGAGCGCATCGCCTTGCACCTGCTAAAGGCCAACGGTGACACGAATCGGTTGCTGGCCCAGGCGATCCTCGATGCGAAGGCGAAGATCCGCAACTGCTCGCGTTGTGGCAGCTACACCGAGAACGATCCCTGCGAGATTTGCGACAGCCCGCGCCGCGAGCAGTCCTCCATCTGCGTGGTGGAAGGCCCCAACGACATCCTCACCCTGGAACGCGCGGGCGTGCACAAGGGCGTTTATCATGCGTTGATGGGACGGGTCTCACCGTTGAACGGTATCGGTCCCGAGCAACTCCGCATCGCGGCGTTACTTGAACGCGTGAAGCGGGACAAGCCTACAGAGATCATCCTGGCCCTGGGTGCCGACGTGGAAAGTGAAGCGACCGTGAACCATCTGATCGATCTGCTCAAACCGCTTGGCGTTTCGGTCAGCCGCATCGCGCTGGGGTTGCCCGTTGGTAGCGCCTTGGAAACCGCCGACGAAGTCACACTCTCCCGCGCCCTGGAAGGCCGGCGAAAAGTTTAAAGTCCGCGACGCGTTCAGGAATTGCGGCGACGCAGCGTCATCAGTCCCAAAAGTCCCGCGGCCGCAAGCACCAACGAGGATGGTTCAGGAACAAACTGCACCCGAATATCCGTCGGGTCGTAGATGACGGTATAATTGGGTGTGACCGTACCAAACGTACCTGAAACCGCGAAAGCCGTCGCTACCGTGTAGATATTGCCCACCGCGCCGCCGGAGAGCGAGAGAAGGCTGTTCGCATTCAACGTCAGGTTGCTGGCGACGGCCAATAAGTCATTCTGACCCGCCAAGAGGCCGAGTTGGATGGAGAGTGTACTGTTGCTGCCGAGCGTAACGTTGCCCCCAACATTCAACGTCCCAAAGCCAAGGCCTGGCGCGACCGTGCTGCCGGACAAGCTGTTGATTGAGGCGGTAAAAGTGCCAGTGCCGTCAATCGTCCCGACATTGGCGATGACGCGCGATTGATTAGTGGCGATGGAATTGCCGGCAGCGCCATCGAGATCGACCAGTGTGAGCTTTCCGCCATTCATGAAGACAGTGCCAAAATTCGTGACGGCAGGCCCGTTGACCCACGAATTGGTCGTGCGCCGGATTTCAAATGTGGCGCCGCTATCCACCTGAACAAACCCCGTCGGCCCATTTTGGAAACCACCACGGCTGAATGCGTCGCGCGGATCAATCCGGAGTGTGCCGGCCCTGGCGAAGAGCGAACCATTGTTGACGAACGCGCGGTTTCCGCTGCCGAAATTGCCGGTAAACGCGCCCGTGCCGGTCCCATTCATAACTACTGTGCCATTGGCATTGTTGGTAAACGCTGTCACCTGGCCATAGTTGATCGCCACGATCTGGTTATTGACCGGTGTAAAGGCAATCGTGCCAGCATTGACGACCGGAGTGCTGCCTCCGCTGTTGAGGAAGGTGCTAAAGCCGGAGGTTGAAGAGGCGTTGGAAAGAACCAGCGTGCCCGCCGATCCGCCGCCCGGACGCAGGTCAAAAGTGAGGCTTGAGTTGGTGCCAATCAATGAGTTGGTAGTGAGAATCAGCGTGGCGTTCTTACCGATCTGCACACCGAAGGTCGAACGGAAAAGACCTCCACCCTGTTGCACCGTCACCGAAGCGCTGCCGAGTCCATTGGAAATTGCCAGGAAATTGATGGCATTCGTGATGCCGACGCCGACAGAAGATCCCATATTGGTGATGAGCTGCGCTGTACCGAGGTCGTTGGTGATGCGCACGTCGTCTGCTGCGCCCGGGGGGAAAGTACCTTGCCAATTGCCGCTGGTGTTCCAGTCAAACGTGCCGCCGGTGGTAGTTGACCAGCGCGATTCCGCATACGCCCTATGGGTACACGTAACGATGAAAACGGTAGTGGCTACAAGAACAGTAAGCTTAACTCGCATAGCAATTCTCCCGTCTGTGACTTCTTTGGACCCGATACCAACTCGCTGAATACCGAAACCTATTGCTTCTCCAGCCATATTTATATCGTAGAACGGTTTATCAAGTCAACACCGCTTTTTATACATTTTCGGCCTTTTCCTATACAACTTCTGTGGTCTTGTCGGTCTCTCCACCCTTCGTTACAGTATCCAGACTCATGAAAGTCCGGGGCAAGAACTATCGCGCCGTTTGGATGGAAGGCCGCCATGTCGTTGTCATCAACCAGCCGCTGCTCCCGCATCGATTTGGCCTGCTGCGGCTCAAAAACCATCGGGAAACCGCGCGAGCCATCAAAACGATGACCATTCGCGGCGCGGGTACCATAGGGGCTACTGCCGCCTGCGGCATGGCGCAGGCCGTGTTGGAGGGAGCAGACCTCGTTCGCGCCTATCGCACCCTTCTCGAAACCCGCCCGACGGCGGCCGACTTGAAGCACGCGCTCGATCGCGTCCGCGCCCAAGCTGGTTCCGCGAAGGAGGCCATCGCTGAAGCGCAGGCCGTCGCCGACGAGTATGTCGCCCGCGCCAAACAGATCGCCGAGGTTGGCCTGCCGCTCATCAAAAGCGGTTCGCGCATCCTCACGCATTGCAACGCCGGCTGGCTGGCGCTGGTGGACTGGGGCAGCGCGCCCGCCCCGATCTATCTCGCGCATCGCCGTGGCCGAAAGGTCTTCGTCTGGGTGGACGAGACTCGTCCACGCAATCAGGGCGCGAACCTCACGAGTTGGGAATTCCTCCAAGAGGGCGTCCCTCACAAGATCATCGCCGATAATGCCGGCGGTTTTTACATGCAACGCGGTGAAGTGGATTTGTGCATCGTCGGAGCCGACCGCATCGCGGCCAACGGCGACGTCGCCAACAAAATCGGCACGTACCAGAAAGCCGTGCTCGCTCGCGAGAACGGCATCCCGTTCTACGTGGCCGCGCCGAGTTCGACGATCGACCTGAAATGCCCGAGCGGAGACAGCATCCCGATTGAAGAGCGCGACGAAGACGAAGTGCATTACATATCGGGAAAGACTGCCGGTGCGAAGCTGGGACGAGTCCGCATCTCGCCAGCGCAATCCCGCGCCGGCAACCCCGCCTTCGACGTGACCCCAGCAAAATACATCACCGGAATCATCACGGAGCAGGGGATCATAAAGCCGGGTGAGATCCGCAAGCAGTTCAACAGGTAATGGCACTCCGCACGCCGTAGTAGCGGGCGGAAAAGTTGGTGGCGCTCAAGGATAGGAAATATCGATGCGGTAGAACTTCTGTGGCGGTACCGCGTTGGTGTCGGTGATCGTGACCTGATTACCGTTCGTCAATGGGCCGGAATAGGCCGGAAGCGGCAGCCAGACCCCGCCGACAAGATCGGTGCTGAACTGGGGTGTGTAGGTGCGGCCCGTCGCCAGCGGGTCGAAGAGCAGGTTTTGCTGAGAGGTTTGGTTGGTGTCACTGGCAATCTGCAGGAAGAATACCGACGTGGGATCCGTCGGGTTCAGCCCGGCCACGTACTTGAACAGGTTATTCTGGCCCGTATTATCGAAGTCACAGGACGCACAGGTGGTGGCACCGGTCGTGGAACTGCTCCCGAAATACTGCAGACGCCACCAATTCGCGATTCCGTCGCCGACACTGTCCGCGCCGTAGACCTGGGCGATCTGATTGGCGGACAGGGCGCTGCCGTAGATTCGCACATCATCGAGAATGGCGTCGGTCTTGTACACCACACCGCCGCCGGGGCGATTGCCGATAGCGAGGCTGTCAGTAGTGACCGCGAGCGGACCGCCGGCGGGCTGTTGCGCGACCAGTTGCCCGTCGATATACAGGCTGATGAGCGAGCCGTCGTACGTGCCCGCGATGTGGTGCCAGGCGCCGTTCGACGGCGGAGTGGCGACGACGGAGCCATTGGCGACGCCGCTGAGGAAGAATTGGAGTTGGCCGGTATTGGTAATGCAGAGGCCGTACTGGTTGAAGGACGCGCCTTTCTCGATGAAGCGGGGTGAATTGAACCAGTCGGGCGAGTTGATCCACGCGGCGAGGGTGATGCCATTCACGGGGTTGAGCGATGCGGCATTGGAAACCGTCACCTGAGTCGAAAAGCCGTCGAAAGACAGGGCGCCGTTGATCATCCCGCCGGTCCACGCGCCGCTGCCGAGAACCACGGTGCCGGTATTGGTGTTTCCGGAGGAATCGAAGGCCGTCGAGCCGGTCCCCTCGTCGAATGTCCAGTACGCCAGCAGATTGGTGGCGCTGGTCGCGGGCAACGTTATCGCGCAAGCGGATGCGGAATCCGCCGAAGTTCCTCCGAGGTTGTTGGTCGCAGCGACCGTGTAACAGTAGTTCACGCCCGATGACAAACCGGTATCGGAATAGGTGGTCGCGGCAGTCGTGGCGATCTGGGAACCACCCCGCTTGACGATATATCCCGTCGCACCGCCGGAAGCGGACCAGGCGAGGTTGATCTGATTGGTGCCGCCGGTGGTGGTGGTGAGGCCCTGCGGCGTTGGGGGTGCGCCGGGGATATTCTGCGACATAATCAGGACACTGTAGGGAGCGATGGAGATCGTGGCGGTGTTGACGGCCACCGTGGTGGAGAGGCTCCCATAGTTGCCATAGTCGGAACCGTACTTGGTAAAGTCACTATTGAGTTGCGTGTACCAAATGCCGGTATGGGGGAAGCCGCTGATATTGTACGCGGGCCAGTTGGTGTTCGCGAAATTGCAGATGACGATGACATCGTCTCCCACGTTGCCCGTGTTCCATCGACGGTAGGCGATCAGACGATTGCTGTTGTCCCGCTGAATCGTGCTTGTATTCAAGCCCTTAAGCCCAGAAGAGCGTCCGTCGAGATTGCGGCGCAAGTGAATCAGGTCCTGATAGAGCGAGACGATACCGCTGTAGGTATTGGTTCGCGACCAGTCGAGCGGATTACTGGCGCCGAACTGGGCGGTCGTGAGCAACTCCGCGCCCTGCAAAATCATCGGGATACCCGCCGTGGTGAGGGTGACCGCCGCGCCGAGCGTGGACAATTTGCGCGCGTACCAGCCGGTGGGAGCGGCGCTCGCGATTAGGACCGGCATCCGCTGGCCGCCATTTAGGTCGCCCGCCGAATCGTGCGTGTCGGTGAATACGACGTTCCCCCACCCGGATGCGCCCTGACCGTTGTGATTGATATTGACCGCACTGTCGATGGCGCTCATGTTGCGCGCGGAATCGTTGGTCACCGTCAGCTGCGAAACCAGATTGTTCTGGAACGGGCTCGAGTACCAGGTGCTGTCGAACCCGGCCGTACCGCTCAGGTAGCCGGAGTTCTCACCGATATTGATTTTGCCCACGTAACCCGTATGAATCAGGCTGCTGATTTGCTGGAGAAGACTTTGCACGTCGGCGATGAAAATATTGGTGCCCGCGTCCGAGGCGTTCATGAAGTCGTACGGTGCATCCCAGCGAAAGCCGTCAACATGGCATTCACTGAGCCACATCGCGATACTGTCGCGGATGAAATTGCGGACCTGGGTGCTGCTGGCATTGGGACGGGGACCCCAGGGCGTGCAGCACCAGCCATTTGTCTGGTTGAAATAGATCCCGCCACCATTCAGTCCGCCGTCGTAGCCATCGAAGTCCCACAAGCCATATGCCAAATCCCCGCTGGACCCGCCGTTATCGCCGTAGTGGTTGTGGACCACGTCCACGAGCACGGCGATACCAAGTTGATGGGCGGTCTTCACGAAGTTCTTGAACGCATCCGGGCCGCCGTAGCTGCTTTCCACGCCGAAAAGATCATCGGGGTTGTACCCCCAATTGAAATTTCCGGGGAATTCGTTGATGGGCATGACTTCCACGGCGCTAACACCGAGCTGCTTCAAGAAGGCGAGCTTGTTGGTGGCATTGATAAATGTGCCCGGACTGCCGGGCGAACTCGGATCGTAAAACGATCCGATATGCATTTCATACACGACCGTGTCACTGAGGGCCGGGGTGGAGAAGGTGTCACCCGTCCAGTTGAAATTGGTTGTATTATAGATAATCGAGTTGCCCGACTGGGAAATCTCCTGGCGACAGCGGGGGTCCTGCTTGTAGGTGCTGCCGTTGAGGAAATACTTGTACTGCTGACCGGCGGTGGCGCCCGGGACATCAACCGACCAGACGCCACTTGTTCCTTCGGAGAACAGTGGCGTGGCCGTCGTGGAGAAACTATTGAATTGGCCGGGGACAGTCACGCTGGACGCGTGCGGTGCCCAAACGCGAAATGTCACCCCGCCACTGTAAGGGATCGAACCCCAACCGGGACGGGAGGACGGAACAGCGCTGGCGGAAAACGGTTTACCAACAATAGCTAAAAAAAACAGGCCAACGACAAACAGCGGACGGACACTTGAGCGGCAGCGATTCATGATGTGACGCACGTATTTACCTCAACAACCAAAAGACTCCCGAACATCGGGCCACTCGCCGCTTTATGGAATCACGGGACGAATCCCTTGAGACTGCTCTCCGCGAACGTGGCTGGAGATCCGCTTCCTTCGAAAAAGCATACCCTTCCTCTGTCACGAATTCAAGCCATATGACGGAGCTTGGGCGTTTCAGGACGCCGCCGCATGGATAGGGCGTCACAGGTGAGTTGCGTTCACGCGCTGAAATTAGGACACTGGCCGGGCTATGGGCGAGGTTTACACGGGAACAAAGTTTCGCACGGTCTTCGCGCGGCGCGCGGTCTCGGGCGACGAGCGGTTGGGTGAGTTGCTCAAGTGGTGCCGCCGCTGGGCTGCGCTGGGCCTGGTCGGTGACACGGTCGGCAACCTGAGCTTTCGCACTGTCAACGGTTTCATCATCAATCGCACCGCCGGCGATCTCGGCGGGATCACGCGCCAGGAATTTGTCGAGGTGCTCGAAGCCGACCGCGCCGCGCGGCAGTTGACGGTGGCGGGTCTGTACGAACCTTCCAGCGAAAGCCTGATGCACGCGGGCATTTACGCGGCCCGGCCCGAGGTGGACGCGGTGTTCCATGGTCACAACGAGAAACTCCTCGCGATGGCGGAGAGATTGGGCCTGCCCGTCACAGCTCGCGAACAGCCGTACGGCACCGCCGAATTGGTCGCCGAAATTTTGCAGGTGCTCGACGGCCACAAGTTTGTCATCATGCGCAAACACGGGTTCGTCTCGCTCGGCGGGACGATGGAAGAGGCGGGGCACACTGCGGAGGAAGTCTTGCAACGGTTATGAACGGGATCGACGCGGTCATTTTTGATTTGGGCAACGTGTTGCTGGCGTTTGACGAGAGGCGCGCCGTGGAACGCCTCGCCGCGCGCACGGGCAGGACGCCGCAACAGATTAGCGACTACGCGCGCACCACGCCGTACGTGACCGAATTGGCGTTGGGCAAGGTGACGAAGCTGCGGTTCTTCCACACCGTCGCCAAGGATCTGGCCTTCGACGGCACGTACCAGGAATTCGCATTGCTCTGGTCCGACATCTTCACGCCGATCGACCCGATGATCGCGCTGGCCGAATCGCTCAAGAACCGCCTGCCGCGCCTGCTCCTCTCCAACACCAACGCCATCCACATGGACTACGTCTTCGAGCACTACCCGTTTCTGCAGGACTTCGACGCGCATGTCCTCTCGCACGAAGTCGGCCTGCTGAAACCCGATCCCGCGATCTTCCAGCACGCGCTCCGCACGTCCGGCCTGACCGCCGCCCGCACCGTTTTTCTCGACGACATCGCCGCCAACGCCGAGGCCGCCCGTCACGCCGGGATGCAGGGCATCCATTATCAAAATCCAGACCAGGCACGCGCAGAGTTGACGAAACTCGGTGTGTCGCCTATATAACAAGGCCACCACTTTCCGTTCCGCAGTAGCTCAATGGTGGAGCAGCGCACTGTTAATGCGCGGGTTGTAGGTTCGAGTCCTACCTGCGGAGCCAATTTCCTCACAAAAGCCTGTTGTTGTGGGCCGGTCTGCCGACCGGCACTTGGCCCCGACCGCAGGTTTTCCGCTCCGTTTTGCCTCCGATTTTGGGTCTGTTTCCGGCAAATGCACTCATTTAGGCCCTCAAATTGGGTTCGTTTTCCCAAAACGAACCCAATTCTTCTCGTCGCTTCAAAACGCATAAGTCACTTATCACAAGTGTCATACGCGCTCGTTTGTGCAAAATAAATTTGGGTTCGTTTCGCAGAAACGCATATGGGCCTCGAGCTGCGCACAGCAGCGAGTCGCGCCGACTTGTCCGCCATAGCACGAAGTGCGACGGAGGAAGCCTTGGCGACGGCGGATCGATCCTGATTCCCCTATTCTGCATTTCCCCGACCATACCCACTCGGATGGACAATGTCCAGAACAATTATCAATTATCGATATCAAAACGCCAACTCACCTGGGAATGAGAAGCAAGTGGGAAACCTTGCTGGTCGTTGTAGGCCGCGTGCCCCCACGCGGCGATCGTTGTTCTATTCGATAATCCGTCCATCTTCCTTTCGGTGAAACTGAGGTGTGGGTCGTGTGCGATGTGTGCGGTCGTGCGTTCGGTGGCCCAAACCTGAACAAGACGATTGTCAGAGTAGGACACGTCAACCTATGCGTCGATTGCCTGCGGAATTAGGGTTTACTCCAGGTAGTAAATGCGGCTATAAGTAGAGCAACGAGTTACCTCTTAAGCCTGTCTGCAAAGCGCCACGCTTTCATTCGGGGGAGGTAAAGATAAACCCAACCAACCTAAGTTATGGAGGACGTATCATGAAAGCGAGCAACACAACTCGGTTATCGGCGGTTCTGGTAGTTCTGATGGCGATCTGTGCAGCGACGAAGCTGATGGCAACCCCGATCTCCGGTCCAATGGTGGATCCAGCTACGGGACACACCTATTATCTGCTGGCGAATAGCGATTGGACTGATGCCCAATCCCAGGCGCTAACTCTGGGCGGGAATTTGACGACCGTTAATGATGCCGCTGAAAACGCCTGGATTAGCCAAACGTTTACGAATTTTGGTGGCGTCCAGCGCAATCTATGGATCGGGCTTAATGCCGCAGGTTTGGACGGTACCAATCCGAGCGATTACTCATGGATAGATGGCAGTTCTTCGAACTACAGAAACTGGGCCCCATTGCAACCTGGTTTCACAGGTAATCCAGCTAATCAATATGCTTACATCATTCCCGGTGGAAATGCTAATTCTGGGCAATGGAACAACGTACCGAATCAAACTACGGCTGGTTACCAATTCAATCCTGCCATACCGCTTTACGGCGTTGCGGAGGTGGTCCCCGAGCCGAGCACGTATCTCTTGGCGCTACTTGGAAGCGTCGTAATTTGGGGGAAATTGGCGACGTCTCGAAACTGGGTGAACCGTAGCCGACACTTCAATCGTTAGGCGAACGAAGCCCTAAACCAGGCACGGCAACCCTCGGAAGTTCAAACTGTAGGGTTCGCAAATCGTCCAAAGCGGGGACGTAAAGCGTAACATTACTTGTTGTTTTCAGAAGCCGACTTCAACCGGACTTACGACGGCCGATGCCAAACAACAGGCTGATCAGCCCCCCCGCCACAAGTGTCAGAGTCGTTGGTTCGGGAACGGCCGTGAAGTTGTTAACTTGCCAAACTTGCGTCGGTTGCCAACTGCTGAGGCGTAATTGGTAGCTGCTATAGGGCATCACGACCGAGTTGGAAAGCCCGACGTCCAGGCCGTTAATTGACCAACTCACCTGACCGTTTCCCGCAACGCCAACAGAGACATGATACGTCGTTTGCGTTTTGATGGCATACGAAACCGGGCCCCAGAGGATGCTGGCACTATGATCCTTTTGGACCTGCAAGCCGTCTTGTCCACTCTGACTCTCAAACATATCGAGTTCGATGTCGGGATTGGGAAGAAGGTTGGGGTTTTCTCCCGTGGGAACAAAGAACAATTCAAAAATCCCATCCGTCGTGCTCTTGGCGGGCAAGAGCACATCGTAGGAGATCGCCAGCGGCCCCGTGAACGATTGGACGGAAAGCACGTCCTGCCCCGTGAGAACGATCTGATTACCGTTGGTTGTGGCCGGGGCGCCTTGCGGTCCGGGCCAGTCCTGGTTGGCGGGCCATGGAAGGTCCTGCCAGGTGACCGTTTGTCCAAAGACAGATAGGGTGCAAGAACAGATAGCGCACACTATGAATGTTCGCAGGCACACAGGTAGACGGCAGACAAGAGGCATATTCATCGCGTTTCCTTTCCCAACTCCTCAGAGGTCGGAGGAAAGTTGGATCGCTCTGTACTCGCAGACGGAGCGATTTAATCAAGAAATACCAGCCTTCGGCGGTCACGTCAAGGCATTAAGGAACGGCGCTGTGGCACGGCAATCAAGCCCTGACCACGTCAAACCTTAAGGTTCGCAAACCGTCCAACGCGGGGAGCCAGTTTCCCGCCAAAGTAGAACCAAATAAGGAATCTCCATCAAGGGTGCAGGCTGTAGAGACCCACAATTCCAGGTGGAGTAAGACGTTTGTGGCGCACAGTTAACGCTTATCCTGCCTTGCTTCTGTGCCAGTATAAGGATAGTCTCGCACCGAGCGTGAGGCTCGGTTCCACCCCTGAGTGATTTGCGGCCACCGACGGCTGAAAGGCAAGGCATGCATCGATTGCGACGCGGTTATCTGGTCATTGGATTGTTTGTCGGTCTGGTCATTGGAGCCAGTTCTTCCCAAGCGCAATTCAGTGGCAATTCCCAAACGAACCTCATCAGCGGCGTCACGAGCAACTGGGTCGGCACTTACTATGTTGGGAACGGCAGGTTCGCCGATGCGCTTTTAATCCAGAACGCGGGGGTGTTGTCCAACGGGTCCGGCTTTGTCGGCAATGGATCAGCCTTCGACAACAGTGCGGTGGTTACGGGCTCCGGGTCGGTATGGAATAACAACGGTCCGTTGTCTGTCGGGAACTTTGGCTATCATAATAGCTTGGTAATCAGTAATGGGGGCCAGGTGTTCAACTCGCACGCCGTCCTCGGCGATAATTACATTGGCAGCAGCAATAACAGTGTGCTGGTATCTGACCCGGGTTCGCTGTGGCGGAACAGTCAGGACCTCGAAATCGGCGGCTATGGTCCGGCTAACACGCTGGTGATCAGCAATGGCGGTTGGGTGACCAGCGGCTATTCCTACATCGGTTATAATTCCTTCGGCAACAGCGTCCTGGTCACAGGCGTGGGCTCGGTCTGGAGCAATCTCGCCATTTCGTTTTCCTCCTCAGATAACCAGCTTGTCATCCGCGACGGAGGACAGGTGATCAGCGGCTCAGGTTTCTTAAACCCTGGATCGCAGCGTATACTCGTTACCGACCCGGGGTCGGTTTGGTCCAGCGGCAGCTCCTTGGAGTTGGCTAGCCCCAAAGGCAGTAGCATGGTCATCAGCAATGGCGGTTACGTAAATTGCGCCGACGGGGGACTTGGCGGTGCCAGTAATTACGTGCGCGTGGTTGACGGCGGCGTCTGGCAGAGCGACGTACTTCGCATTGGTGATGAAAAGATAAGCAATACCGTGGTCGTGGCCGGTGGATCTCTTCAGTCAACCAACATTGTCATCGGGTCCCCCGCCACCGTGTGCAATAACCTGCTCCAGTTGAACAGCGGCACCGTGCTGGTCACGAACGCGACCGCGAATGCCGTGCTGGAGGTGCGTTACGGAAAGTTGATCGTCAACGGCGGCACCCTATGGGCTGATATCCTTGTTCTAACGAATGCCTGCAGTCAACTTGTTCACACCGGCGGAACACTCCTCGCTGGCCGCGTGATTCTCGACCCCGCCACGTTTCGTATTGTTTCCATCGCCCGGCAGGGAAATGACATGCTGGTCACGTGGATGATGGGGCCGGGCGCGACCAACACATTACAAGCTACGGCGGGAGATGGAAGTGGCGGTTATAGCACCAACGGCTTCACCGACATCTTCGTCGTCACGAACAATGTGGCTATCGGCACCATCACCAATTATCTCGACATCGGCGCCGCGACGAACATCCCCGCCTGCTATTACCGCGCGCGGCTCGTGCCCTGAGCAGACTCCTTCGCCAATTCAAACCGCAAGGTTCGCAAACCATCCAACGCGGGGACTCCTTTTTTGCTTTCATCGCGGGTCCATCAGCGGTTTAGTGGGGTGGGCTCCATTCCATGATCGAACATCGTTCATACATTGTTGCCGAGATTCCCGAGCCTGTTCGTTCACAGGTTCAAGCGTTACGCGATTCGCTCAGAACTCTTACGGCCAAACTACCAGTTGAGATCACCCTGGCTGGTTCGTCAGGCGTGGGACCGATCCCTGTCGGCGCCGATTTGTCGATCATTCAGCGCCATTTGGACCGGATACTCTCCAACATTTCTCCATTTCCTACTCGCTTCTCCGCCGTTCGCGCATTTCCCAATACTTCGATCTTCTATCTGGAGCCATTTGACCGTTCGCCGTTTGACCAGATTCATCGGGAGTTGCGCAGTTCTGGCATTCCATTTTCTGAGTGTCCGTGGCCTTACAATCCGCACTGTACCTTGCGCGGAGGAAAACCACTGGATGCTGCGGCCGCGTCCGAGCTTCTGGCTCGTTCCTTTCCCAAAGAAGAATTCCAGATCAACACCGTTTCTGTCTACCACCTCAATGACATCGCTATGGACTACAAACTCCTTTTCCAACGAACGCTTGGAGCCTAGTCACGCGATGCAGCTAACAGCTCCGGCGCGTCACGCATCCACTGTAGCTGATCTTATTCTCGTTAAGCGAAGCAAGTCTTTCCCGGCGTGGCAGGCCTTGCAAACTCAAACCGCAAGGTTCGCAAAGCGGAGAGCCAATTTTGTCCTTTACTCGCCGCTCCAGAGGCTGTTTTAGGGGTTGATTTAGCTGGGGTTGCGAGGTACGATACGCGCGAGTTAGTGCCTTTCGTTTGGCCTCGATTGCTGTACCATGAAGCAAAGCGACAGATGCGGAGGACAGCATCCGCACCTATTTGCCCTCATCGTGACATTTGCGCTTGCGTTCACCCCTCAAGATTCCCCTGCGCAATTCGCGTCCGATTACGAGACCAACATCATCAGCGGCGTGGTCAGCAATTGGACGGGCGACTATTATATCGGCAGCAACACGGTGTTTGACCAACTGCAGGTCATTAGCGGGGGCGCGTTGTCCAACGCATACGGCTTCATTGGAGTCGGCGGGGGTGGCAGCAACAACAGCGTGTTGCTCAGTGGAAGCGGGTCAGTCTGGAGTAACCAGTTTGATCTCACCGTCGGCTACCAAGGTGGCAGCAGTAACGCGCTGGTCATTAACAACGCTGGTAAAGTGATCAACGGCTCCGGCTACATCGGCAACGGTGGTAACAATAACACCGTGTCGCTCAGCGGTAGCGGATCGGTATGGAGCAACCTCTTCAGTTTGCGCGTGGGCAACCAAGGTGGCAGCGGTAACTTGCTGACGATCGACAGTGCTGCGCGAGTAAATGTCCAGTTCAACGGTTATATCGGCGTCGGTGGCAACAGCAACAGAGTGTTGCTCAGCGGGAGTGGGTCCACGTGGAAGAATATAGGTGATCTGTTCGTCGGCAGCGGCGGCAACAGCAACTCGCTGATCATTCAAAGCTCCGCAGTCGTATTCAACAATAGCGGCACGGTTGGCAACAGCGGCAACGCCAACGGTGTGGTAGTGACCGGGGCCGGAGCAGTCTGGAGCAACTCGGGCACACTTCTCGTCGGCAACAGCGGCAGCGGCAACTGGGTTGTTGCCAGCAACGGCGCCAGCGTGTTTGTTGGCATCGACGGCAACATCGGCAAGGGCGGACGCAGTAACAGTGTGCTGATCACTGATAGCGGAACGACGTGGACCAATAAAGGCGACATCTCCGCCGGCTACAAGGGGAAAGGCGCAAACTCAATGGTTATCAGTAATGGGGCTGGGGTGTCATCGCCATATGGGTTCGTTGGAAACAGTGACAACGGCAGTTGGGCAATTATCGACGGCGCTGGATCCGTGTGGGTCTGCCAATCCAACATCTTTGTTGGTTGCGCTTGTGATTCCCCGAATGGTGGAAACTCGAATACTTTGATCGTCAGGAACGGAGGCAAACTGGTTACGCGTGTGGCACCCTTCAATGGCTACTCCGGTGCCATCGGTTACAACACCGCCAATAACAGTGTCCTGATCACAGGGGCTGGATCGGTCTGGAGCAACAACGAGAGCGTCCTCTTCGTTGGCACGTGGGGCAGTGGTCCGAGCGTGGGCAACTCACTGGTGATCAGCAACGGGGGCACGGTGGCCGAAAGCTCACTCTTGCGAATTGGCGGCTCCCCGGGCGCAATCAGCAATTCCTTGGTCATCGCCGACGGCGGCACAGCATTGGCCGACAGCATGAGGGCCGATCCCATGAACTTTGTCAGGCTTGCCGGCGGGAACTTGACAACAGTAAGTGGCTCAGAGATCTCCAGTAACGCGTCGCTGACCGGCTGCGGAACAGTTACCGGACCTGTTGTAATCGATCCGGGCGGCACAATCGCCGCCGATTGCGCGAGCGGCGTATTGACGTTCACGGGTGCCGTCACCAACAACGGCACGATGCGAGCGCTCAACGGAAGTGTTTTGGAATCATATGGGCCGCTCGTCAACAATGGCATCATCGACATTATGAGCGGCACGACGAACTTCCATTCCAGCTTCGTAAACAATGGGTTTGTCGTGGACGCTTCATATTTCCAAGTGGTCTCAGTGGCGGCGCAGGGCAACAACATCCTCCTCAGTTGGACGGCCCTGGGCGGAAGAAGTTACGTCGTGCAGATGAGCGCAAGCGGAGTAAATTCAAACAATTTCACAGACACCGGCCCGACGATTTCCGCTTCCGGCACCGGCGAATACGTGACCAACTACCTCGACGTTGGCGGTGCTACCAACGTTCCTTCACACTACTATCGCATCCGCTTGGTGCCGTAAGGCTGAGCCGGGCTGAACAAAGCGTTGTCACGCTACTCTTGTAAGTTAAAACCACATGGTTCGCAAGGCGTCCACAGCGGAGAGCCGATTTTCTTTTCTGGATTACCCTCCGGTGGGAGATGTCCCGGCTTCCCGCGGGTGACGTGGTCGCTTCGATGGTTTCCCCGTCTCCTTGGCTGGCGCAAGTATGGCAGAGATTGGTGCGGCTGCCGATGCGGACTCAAGACGGCCGGCGGGAGTTGCGGAATTGTGTCACTGCTGGCGCAGGGCCGGCATGGGGATCGGGATGTTGAAGAACTTGGAGCCGGCTCCCAGGCCTCCCTCACACGTGTTCGGCGGTGTGGTACAGGTTGTCTTCGTGCCTGGGCACTCGGCGGCCCAGAACATGTAGCCGAGCATGCCGGGAGTCGTCCCCGCGCCATTCGGAGCCACGGTCTGCACATACTTCCGCGCCGCGTAGTTCACCGAACGGGTAAAGCTTGTGCATTCCGTAGTGACCCTGCGGCCGGTCAGGGACAGGCTTACGGTGAGCTTGGCCGGGGCCAGGGGCGGGATCGGCGGTGTCGTGCGTGGGGTCCCCTTGATGTGTTCCTGCCAATTCGACTCGGCAGAAGAAGCGCTGGATTGATGGTCCGCCACCATCGCGTTGACATAATCCAGCACGGGATTTGTGGTCGATAACCAATCCCGCGTCGCCTTGGCTGCCAGACTAATCAACCAACCGTCGCCAGCTGCAAGGTCGATGGTCAAGCGCGCGGCCGGGTTCGCTCCCGATGCGTCGTAGGGCACCACCGAGCGGTAGGCATTGATGAAGGCCTGCAACCCGGTCAAGCTGGTTGCGGAGTCGCCTTCGTAATCGATTTCAATCCCGACTCCCAGGCGTTGCGCCACTTCGGCGGCGTTCAATCCAAGCTGCCTCGCATCGGCTGCCAGCGCCTGGTCCCAGAATTTGACATACGTAGCGCCGCCGATGGACAGCATCACGCGAACGCCACGGCTCGTAAAGTAGTTCACGATGTCGGGCGTCATGCCCGCGGGGAGGCCATTCACCGTCTGCGAATCGTTGGCCTTGCCGAGCAGCTTCAGCGGTTGCACAAAACTCAGGATCACGAGGTTCACCGACGGAATCCCATCGCCGCGATCGATGATCCAATGGTTTTTGTGGTCGAACTCGGTCAGGTTGCGAACCGATGCCCAGATGCACGCATCGTTGCCCGCATGCCAGACCCCGTAAATCTGAATGGGCGTGGCGTTCGTCACCGCATAGGTGGATGGACTGGCTGCGAACAAGACGCCCGCGACAATTCCCGACAGCACGACAAATCTGTTCATCATGAGCGACCGTTTTTCGGTCGGCAGCGTACCGGTCTGAGGGTCTTATAGCGATTTCAAGAACGCGATAAGAGCGGCGCGATCGGATGCCGACATGTTGCGGAAGGCTTCCCGCGACGCCGCGGCTTCGCCGTCGTGCCAGAGGATGGCTTCCTCGAGGCTGCGCGCCCGACCGTCGTGGAGATACGCTTCGCCGCCGTTGACCGACGGCGTAAGGCCGATGCTCCAGAGCGGCGACGTGCGCCATTCGGAACCGGTGGCGTTGCCTTCGCCCAAGTTGTCAGCCAAGCCGGGACCCATATCGTGCAACAACAGGTCCGTGTACGGATGGATGGTCTGGTTGCGCAGCTCGGCCATGGGATGGTGCGGGCTGGTGGTGATCGTCGGGGTATGACACTTCCAGCAACTGGCGCTGCCAAAGAGCGCCTGGCCCTGGAGGTTTACCGAGTTGGTGACGTCGCGGCGAGCATTCACGCCGAGAGCCTGGACATAACGCACCCAATTCGTTAGGTCGCTGTCGGAAAGCTCAACCGGCCCACTATTGGTATCACCGTCAAGAACCGGGAAAACCGAGGTCGTCACACCCATGTCGTTATTCAGGGCCGCGGCTACCTGGTGCTTAACCCGCGCTTGCCCGCCCCGGTAAGTGAATCGCCCGAGGCGCAATTGGCCGGTTTCGGGATCGGTCACAGTTCGTACTTTACCGGAAATACCGTCTGCATCCGAATCACCGGGATCGGCCAGAGCTTCAATAGTACTTTCATCAACCGCCTCCAGCAGGCCCATGCCGACGAGCTGCGGCGCAACGCGCACCGAATAAAACGCCGGCGTATGTGGCGAGAAGGTGTAATTTGGCTTTTGCAACGTATAGGGTGTGCTGTCGCCATAAGTCCCATTAATGGTCGTGTAGCTGGAAATCACGCAGGTGCCCTCGGGTGTTCCGCTGGTGATCTGCGGCTGAAGGACGGAGCCATAGACCGGATCCGGCGTTCCACTCGCATCGCTGGCGACGTGGACGACGGATTGCAGCATGGGCGCGCCAATGGCGGGCGGTAACGCGCGGCCATTGTTCACGTGACACGCGATGCAACTGCGATTGGTAAACTTCGGTCCGAGTTTGCCGACCTGTTGCGTAAAGGTCCCATTTCCCCCCCCCGCGTCGACCTCATCGCCAACATGCGCGCCGGTGCCGAAATCCGTGTGATGCAAACGCCGTCCGAGCAGGAATGGCTCGCCGCTTGGCGGTGACGCGCCAGGCGACAACTGATTGAAAAGGTGTGTCGGTTCGCCCGAGTACTGGTAAGGCATCGTGCTGGTCCCGGCAGACCAGGCGTTCGTAGGGAGCGGATTTGAGTCAATGTTCACCCTGACGCCATTGACTATGGGCCCGTCGTTTGCCGGGTTCAGGTCGATGGGGTTCTGGACCGTGCCCCACGGGACTATGCCCTGCCCGACGATGTAGAGGATCGCGCCGCCGTAGTAGTTGAGCTGCCCGTTGGTGACCGTCAGCATGAACGGGCTAAACTCGATCTCGATTTTATCACCCGTATGCAAGGCACCGCCAGATCCGTTATGGGTGAGGTTGAATGTCCAGTTGGTCAAACTCGAATCCGCTTGGTTCGCGAATTCGTTGTCGCCGTATTGCGCGACCGTGGTCTGGCCTTGGAAGAAGAACCGAATGTTCGGTGTATCGAGCCCATTCAGCGACCACATGTGGAACAGAACGCTGCTCCCTCCCTTGGCAACGAAATCGTCAATCTCGATGGTGGTCATGCGCTGCTGCCAATAGAAAATCGCATAGGTGTCGTAGAGACTAAAGTCCGGTGGGTTATCCCTGGATCCATCCTCCCGCGCATGACGGAGGCGTGGACGATCAGAGATCCGCGTCACATGATTTGAGGAGGTGTCGTAGACCGTATCCGGTTCCAGTGACGTAAAGGCGTCGAAGAGCGGGATGATGCCGATATCCGTATCCGGCTGGGCCGTGATGGTTGCGGCTGCCGGATCGCTCTGGCCGTTGGCCGAGATCGCGATAATCGACACGAAATAGGTCTCCCCCGAAGTCAAACCGGAGATGACCGTACTCGTCACATTTCCAAGGTCCGTCGTGTTGGTTGTAGTCGTGTTGATGTCCCCATAGGACATACGATAATTGTTCACCCCGGGCGAAATACTGGCCGTCCATGCCACGCCGATCGCATTGGTTAAACCAGACGGGACCTGATGCAAGTTTGTTGGAGGCAATACCGTCAACGGCGGAGTCCGCAGATGGAAGAACATGGCGCTATTCGTCATCGGCGCCAGGAAGGACATCGTGCTGCCGTTTCCTAGAAACAATCCAAAATTATTCGTCCAAGGACCTGTCAGATTGGTGGTGGATTCAGCGTAGTACGGAATCGCATTACTGGAAACCCAGCTAATGTTGGCCATCGGTATTGCAGATACCTGCAGGACGTTGGTCGCCGCTGGTGTGCCCGAGCCGGAACCGCCGCTGCCGAGTACGACATCATCAAAATCAAGGTTGGCTGAAAAGTTTGTAACCGCCGCGCCGGCAATGTGAAAATAAATGGTCGCCGAAGTAGCACTGGCAGGAGCGGTAACGGAGGTATTGAATTGGGCGTACGAGCCGTTTCCGGGGGTGAAAGTTTGGTAACCCGTATCCCCCCCGGCATTCCACAGAATTCGCCACTGTGCGTTATATCCCTGACTGCCGGCCAGGGCTTTGGACCAGAAGTTGAACGGGTAGGTAGTTCCTCCCGCCACCGGCACGCCGGACTGGCTAAACTGAACCAATGGACCAGCACCGGTGCTGGCCAAGTGTACCTGGTAGTTAAATGACCCGCCGTGCGGACTGTCGTTCGTGCGGATCCCGTACACCGGGCCGCCAACGGCCGTATCGGTGACCCAATTGCTGGCGGTAGTTCCGTTTCCGATTTCAAATCCGCTATTCGCAGGGAGCGCGGCGGATGGAGCTGTACCCGGAACGATTTCCAAATCCTGATACAGGCGATAGCCGCTCGGAACCGGATCAAAAAAGGTGTGTGTTGTCCCGTCGCCAGCAATCGGGGCAACGAGATCGGCCCAAGTGCTAACGGGGTTCGATGACCATTGCAGGTGATAAGTATTCGTCGTGTTTGGCGCGGGCCAGCTCAACTGAACACCGGGCTGAAGGTTGAGTTGCACTTGAGCACGGCCTACACCTGTGCCGATGAGAAACAAGAGGGAGGCCGCTGCCAAATGGATGAGGGGAGTTCGCTTCAAGCTGGGGTTCATCGTAGGTAGTTCTTAAGAGTGTATTGTCGGCATCTTGGCCAACGGCCTCAGCAGCTACGCATAAACGCAAAGACGCCAATCTCGGCGTCTACCAAGGACCCGAAAGCACTCTGAACAGCTTGGCAGTTTTGGCAAACGATTGCAAGACAAAACATCCGCACACTGGAATTGAGGTGGTTTCATAACTCCATGTAGGTGTTGCAATCAATTGCAGTCGAGACTGGAAACTGGATCGGATAAGAATTCTAAACTCAAAAGCGACAGAAACTTATCATGATTTCAAAGGAAGGACTGCAGGATGAAGAACGTCGCGGACTTGCAGCAGAGGGCGAATAGAGTGCACGGAGAAGCCAGAGCTTTTTTTTGCTTACGGCAGCACCACGTCCGGGAGGGTGAGACGGATGCGGTAGAAGCGGGAGGGGGCGTTGGTCGCACCGCCAAGATCGAAGTAATTGGTAGTGAATAAGTTATTGCCGGGGACGAAAATCGGGGCGCTGATGTCGCCGAAGGAATTACTGTAATTAGCACTGATGTCACCGCTGGTTGCCTGGACGATGCCCGTGAAGCCTTGGGGCATGGTCCATGTGAGTAGCAGGTCGTTGCCTTGTGCCGCGACGGAGTTGATTTGAAAAATCGATGGGCTCCAGACAGCGACATAAACAGCCTGGCTGCAGGTGGCTATGCTGCCGCAGGCATCGTACGCCGTCCAGACTACCTGGTTATTGCCCGGTAGTAAGGCCGGAGGGGAGCTGATTTCAATCCCCACCGGGGGGCAGATGTCGTTGACGGTTGGCGTGCCGAGATTGCTGAATGACGCCGTACGCGTTGTCGGATCCAGGTTGGTGAGTGTGACGCTACCCGGACAAGTAAACCAAAGCGTGTTAGTCGTGCTCCTGATCCCGATCAATTGGGTTGCGATAGCGCTGCTGCCGCAGGCGTCGGTTGCCGACCATGCGCGCGTGATCAGATAGTTGCAGTCGGCGAACGGGTTGGTCCGGGTCTCGTTGTACACCACGCTCACCGAGCCGGTGCAACCACTGGTTGCGGTGACGTTTGGCGCGGACGGCACCGCGCTCAGGATTTCCAGTGTCTCACTCCAGTTACTGCCAACGCCTTGGAAACTTACCGTCTCGGCAACGATGAATCCGACGATGTTGACTGAGCCACCGACGGGACTGAACTGGTCAAGCACGGGTATGATCAGGATCGCGCCAAGGCCAATATCCTGAAACGCCTGGAGGATTCTTGTATTTCCAGGGATCGTCGGGATACTTCCCACTGAAGCAGGGCAGCCACACCCGCTTGTCGTCATATCGCCCTGCCAGGCACCGGTGTTCAGATAGTGGTTAAGATCGATCTTACCTTCCTTGCCGCTGCCGATGTCAAAATTGCTGATGTTAAAGAAGCTCCCAGTAACCTTGCCGCTAAGTACGCCGCTTGTTATCCCGAATGGAATGGCGTTTGAGGTGCTCGTCAAGTACTGTAAGCCGTTCGCGCACAAGATCGTCATGTTGGGCGGGACGGCGTAGAACGCGATGGTCTGGGCTGCCACCGGCGTCGCCGTCAGGAGCAGCAGGAGGAACCGCAATACCCAGCGATTCACACCAAGCCTGCGGAATCGGCATTCAGTCATTGCGCGCGCACCGTCCACTATTACAGCAAAGATCGCACCACAGGAGTTTGACGCCTCACGATTGTCCTTGGTCATTTCGTTTGGCGGCGCTCATAGTATCACCTCGGACAATGCGCACAAGCCGATTCTGAGTATTTGGCTCCTCTTCCCGGCATCACGAATAGTCGTCGTTCATCGGAAACGCGACGTATGTTTTGCTTGTGATGTGCCACAGGGGTCCAATAGGCTCCGTGATCTGAGTTAGATGGAGAGGGAATCATGATTCACGCGAATCGATTCGCATTCTAAACGCCATGTCTCGCACCGTCGCATCGTGGATCCTGGCCGCATTCTTTGTCGTAGCCGGTCTGAATCACTTTCTGAATCCCGGTCCTTACCTCGCCATGATGCCACCGTATCTTCCATGGCACGCGGGGCTGATTGTTGTCAGCGGCGTCGCGGAAATTGCCGGTGGGTTGGCAATCCTTATCGCCAAAATGCGACGGCTGGCAGGGTGGGGCCTTATCGCCCTTTTGGTGGCGGTCTTTCCGGCGAATGTACAAGTGGCATTGCATGGCTGGGCCGGCGTACAGATACCGCAGTGGGCGTTATGGGCGCGCCTTCCTCTTCAAGGTGTGTTGATCGCGTGGGTTTACGGGGTCTGCCTGGCCCGACACTCCCGAAGCGACACACGAAGCCTGTCGTCCGGATAAGAATGGTTGACGCGGGGGACGAAAAGTGTAAACTGCGCGGCTTTCGGGCGATTCAAATCGCTTGCGGGAGGGGCCGTAAAAAAGTTCCAGCTCTTAAGTAAGCCACACGAGAGCCAGTTGTTTTCTCGAACGACTGAGGGGATTGCTTCGCTGACTGGCGTAATTCTTGCTTCCATCCTACGGGGGTACCCGGCGCTCAAAGCCAAATTAGAGCAAGACACCATGAAATGATGTTAAAGCTGACGTTTCAATCATTTTTGAGGCCGCTCTCGATAAGAGCGGGACGTTGCTCTCTTGTGTTGATGGTCTTGGCAAGCAGAGTTTGTTTCCACGCAGCAACAGCGGATGCCCAGATAGCACCGAACCTCTTCATCTATTCTTTTAATCCCGCCGTTTCCAAGATCTCCATCACGCCGAGTTCACGCTGGGGCCTGTTCCGTGAGTCCGACACCATCACGGTCAGCACCACGGACAGTTCTTCGATCCGCATTCTGGCGGAGAGCGGCTCGGTCGTGTACCTCGGGCCTCCGACTTCGTTGCACCTCCCACTCGGGCATTATTTCGTCGAGTGCAACGGTGATCGGAACCAATTCTGCGTCCTGCCCGACGACTACGCGGGCGCTTCCTTCCTGGGCACCGAGGCCGACGATGGAACGGATAGCTCGCTGACCACACGACTGGCCGCGGTCAATCCTTCCTGGGTGCGCACCGGAGATGGGGTCTGGGCGGCGGTCGAGGCCCAGCAGGGCGTTTGGAACTGGACCGCGATGGACCAGGCGATCGCCGCCAACGCGGGGCGCAGGATCATCGCGTACGTGGCCGACGCCCTGCCGGCCTGGGTGAATGCCAACAACTTCGTCGCCAGTTATACGCAGTTTGTCCAAGCCCTGGCCAACCGTTACCCGAACCAACTGACCGCCATCGAAGTGTGGAACGAACCCTGGTACAACAAGTTCCCCAACACGACGAACTTGGATACGTTTGTGCCCTTTTATCTGCAACTGGTGGCTCAGGCCCGTCAGTCGGTGAAACCCGTCAATCCGTCCATCCAGGTGATTGGACCGGCCTGGTCCGACTTCGTACGAACTGAGTCGCTGGCCATGACCAACAGCCTTAACCAATTCGACGGCTGGTCCTGGCACGACTACAATCGCGGCTATCACGCGCCGGACCAGGATTACGGCACGCCGGATTGGGTGCCGATTCTGGAGACCGACCGTCTCAGCTATTACTTTGGGAACTTTGCGACGCAGAAACCGCTGTTGGTCGATGAACTCGGCCTGTACGGCCACAGTGCCCTTGGGACCACCAACGCGACTGCCAACCCCGGGTACAATTCGAACATCGACTGGTACCGCGGGATGTGTCGGGCCATCAAAACAACCGTGATGTATCGCGCCTGCGGCGCTGAGACCATTATTCCGCACATCCTTACTGGGTATGGGCAATCGCCGGATTCAAACCTGGAATTGTTTGGCTGGGACATGTCTGCCACCAACGTCAACAGCCCGCGGGGACCGCATCCCAAGACCTCGGCTTTCTTGATGACGTGCTATTGGTTAAACGGCGCAACGCTAACCGACTATCGCACGCCCGGTCAAAAGGCATTCTTGTATGCCTGGCAGCTGCCCAATAATACTTCCGTCGTTTTCGCCTGGGCTACGGAAGGACAAACAGTGTCGTTAATCAACACCACCCTTGCCGCGACGGATCTGTATGGCAACAGCATTCCCGTGAGCACTTTGACGGAAACGCCGGTGCTCTTCCAGTCGAGCACCCTGAGCCCAGCAGCACTTCTCACCAATGTCCTGGCGGCCCTGCCGCCGAACCTGAACCTTCCGCCGGTATTCACACCCATCGGCAGTCAATCCATTTCGAAAGGACAAACACTGCAGTTCACCGTCTCAGCGACAGACCCCAACCACTATGCATTGACATACTCTGCCGCTCCGTTGCCCGCCGGCGCGTCGTTCGATCCCATCACGGGCGTGTTTTCGTGGACGCCCACTGCCAGCCAGTTGGGGGCCTATCCCATCACGTTTACGGCCACGGACAACCCGACAACGAGCGCCTCGATTTCCATCACGATCAGTGTCGTCGGGAATCTGTTGGACGGGCTGGCCAATGACTGGAAATTCGACGCGAACGGGGGAACAATCGCCG
This sequence comes from Verrucomicrobiia bacterium, assembly GCA_035577545.1. NCBI lineage: Bacteria > Pseudomonadati > Verrucomicrobiota > Verrucomicrobiia > Verrucomicrobiia bacterium. Next base: position 40,982 of record DATLVI010000044.1, on the reverse strand, counting down.
CCGATTCCGCCGGGCAGGCCAGCGGGACATTGTCAAACATCCCGCCCTCCGGCTGGGTCGCGGGCAGACACGGCTCGGCGTTGAGTTTTAACGGCACAAATTCGTCCGTGATGCTGCCCAGCAGTGCGCTCGCCTTTACCAACAATTTTACCGTGGCCGCCTGGCTCTACCCGCGCAACGCTTTGGCAGCAGGCGCCTTTATCTCCGTGCGATCCATTTATCAATCAAGCGGATTTCGGTTCTTCATCTACAACAACAGCGTGTTCGTACAAGGGCAAACCACCGCCGGTTGGCAGTTTGCAACCTTTGCCAATGGCGCCATCCAAAATGGCAATTGGTACCACGTGACGGTCGTCGACGACAATTCCACCATTCTGGTCTATCTAAACGGCGTCTATCTGGGAAGCGCCTACTGGGGCGGAAACATGATCATGAGTTCCAACCCCTTCAGTCGGATCGGCAGCGACGGGACCCAGGGGGCCGATTACTTCAACGGGATCATTGACGATGTGATGCTCTTTACCCGCACCCTGGGACCGGGCGAGGTCACGCTCTTGTATCAAGGAGCCTACCAGCTGCCCACGCCCACCGTTACCCTGAAATTAGTGGGCTCGAACGCAGTCGTCAGTTTTACGACGGTGACGAGCGCAACGTACGAAGTGGATTACCGCAACGACCTGACAACCGGCACCTGGTTGAGTTTGACCAACGGCATCCCTGGCACCGGCGGCATTCTTTCAAACATCGATTTTGGAGCCACGAGTCAGAGCAAACGATTTTATCGTGTCGTTGCGCATTACCTAAACAGCCCATAGCCCCACGCTGGGTTCACGACTCAACGTAAGATGGACTGCGCTGGAAGCAAAAGCGCAAAACTCACGGATCGTTCAACGCGGGCAAACAATCGCCGCGGAACTCTTGACTGAACACCAATGAAGTGACCGGGGTGGGCGGACGCATGCCCCGCCCGGTCGGTTTAGGGCAGATTCGCGTTGACGGATGACAGCGTATTATTGACTTTATTGCCGAGCCCTTGGAGCACCAGAATCGCGACGACCGCGATCAAAGCCAGGATCAGCGCGTACTCGACCAGACTTTGGCCTGATTGCTTCCTGCCCACGTGAGCAAGTCTCTGTAGACGTCTCTTCATATACGTTCTCTCTCCCTTAGCAGTTAAACCGCAACCTCGGTAAGCTTGCCACACAAGGCAGTAAAAGCAAGGCCTTTCGGGGTGGTCAAGTCCGCTGAAAGCTGGATTTGAATTTGATAGGCAGCGCAGGGGATGCGTAAAGCCCACCGGAAGCAGGGGGGATGCGAACGGACGTGTTTGGGTCAAATGCGAGTTCTACCAGATTCAGAGACGGGCCAGACCATTCAAAAAAGTGAAATCCAGAAAAGAAAACGCTTGCATTGGAGGGCTTAATTTATATTATGGGCTGCGGAGAAGCAAAAGATTTGCCGGCGCGGGCGAGTTTACTTAACGTAGAAAGACGAGGGATAGCGTTTATGCAAACGTTCACAATGAAGCGAGTTTTACTCGTTGGCGGTGTCTCAGCGGCAATCTGTTTCAGTTCCACTTTGCCAGCATCGGCTAACTTGTTACTGTCTCCGGGTTTTGAGACTACCACCGGATGGACAGCTTTCAACGGCGCGAACGCGGCATCGAACGGTTCCATCCTCAGCGGTGCAAGGTCAGGAAGGGTGTCGGCCTCGGCGTCGAGCAATGTGACGTCGGGCATCTTCCAGACCATTACAAATATAACGGCTGGCTCGGCGTTTGACCTGACGGGTTTTGCAGATTGCACGAATCAGATTACCTTCGGCAGGGCTGGCATTCAGGGCGTATTTTTTAACGCGAGTGGCGTAAATCTGGGCACCGTGGAGACCAGCCCTGGCAATGCCAAATTTTCAACGACTCAAATTGACTCCAACACTCCCCCGAATTTTGCTAATGTTCCTGATAACCCATCGGGATGGGTCGCACTGGATACGGGTGTCTTTACCGCCCCGGCAAACACCGCATACATGCAGGTGTTTGTGATCGGCATCAATCTGGCTGGCGCTACTTCCAGCGTTTGGTTTGATAACCTCGACTTGGAAGCTGTTCCCGAGCCCTCGACGATCGCACTCGGGATGATGGGCATTGGTTTGCCACTGTTGATGCGTCGTCGTCGCAGTCGCTAGGGTTAAGTTATTTTGCCGGGGTCTGGCCCCGAATCCTCACACACGTCGCAGTCGCGGCGTGTGTGAGTTTTTTTGTACGGGCGCGGTGTCTTTGATGTATTGTTAAGTTACTTTCGAATTGGGATATAAGTTTTCCAGTCGCCCCGAACGAGAAGGAAGATTCCGTTGAAAGTGGTTTCACCTAAAGCGTTCATGACTGTCTGCGCGGTTGCCGCCTCGTTGTGGTTGCTCGGTGGCCCTGGACTTGTGGCCCATGCCGCTCCGTACACCCCGCCGAGCAGCAACCGATCCGATCTCCTTCTGGACGACAGTTGGAAATTCATTCTCGCGGATGTCCCCGGCGCGACGAACGTTGTGTTTGATGATTCTTCATGGACGCCGATCACGCTCCCGCACACGTGGAACAACCTCGACGGCCAGGATGGCGGAGGGAACTACTTCCGGGGCATCGGCTGGTACCGGCGGCATTACACGGTCGATGGATCGTACACCAACCGTCAGCTCTTCCTGAAGTTCGATGGCGCGAACATTGTCGCCGACGTGTATGTGAACGGAACATTTGTCGGCGAGCACAAGGGCGGTTTTTCCGCGTTCGTGTATGACGTCACGCCGTACATCAACGTCGGCGCTGACAACGTCATTGCGGTGAAGATGAACAACGCTTCCAACGCCGATATTCCACCGCTGAACGCCGACTTCACTTTTTTCGGGGGAATTTACCGTGATGTCCATCTGCTCGTGATGGACAAGCTGCACGTCACGCCACTCGACTACGGCTCGCCGGGCGTCTACCTGAAACAGACCAGCGTCAGCAGCAACTCCGCCAACCTTCAGGTCACAGCCAGGCTCCGCAATGACACCGCCGGCAATTCCAACGTGACAATCACGACGGTAATCGTGGACGCGACGAATAAAGTCGTGGCCACGTTGACCACCAATCAAGTGCTTGGCGCGGGCAGCGATCTGGCGATTGTCCAATCTACGACTATTTCCAATCCTCACCTGTGGAACGGGCGGGCTGATCCATACCTCTATCAGGCGTACGTTCAGGTCAGTGATGGCACCACGAACAATGACCTCGTCCAACAGCCACTCGGCTTTCGTTATTTCAGCGTCGACATGAACACAGGCTTCCACCTCAACGGCCAGTATCTCGATCTCCACGGGGTCAATTTTCATCAGGATCGGTTGAACGAAGGCTGGGCCATTAGCGCGGCTGACATGACGCAGGATGTTGGCCTGGTGGCGGAAATGGGTTGCACGGTCGTTCGCCTCGGCCATTATCAACATCCCCAGACCGAATACAATCTGCTGGACCAGGACGGAATCGTCGTCTGGAGCGAGATTCCTTTGATCGATAACATCTCATCGAGTGTGAACTTCTCCAACAACGCGAGCCAGCAGTTGATTGAGACCATCCGCCAGAACTACAATCACCCGTCCATCTGCTTCTGGGGAGTCTACAACGAAATCATTTTGCAGAGCGGGCCCGATCCGCGTCCGCTGGTGCAGTCCCTGAATCAATTGGCGCACGCCGAAGACCCGACGCGCCTGACTACAGCCGCGTCCTGTTGCGCGGACAACGGCGATCCCCTCAACTGGTACACCGACGTCATCGGGTTCAACGAGTATTACGGTTGGTACACCGGTTTCTACACGGATTTCGGCGGGGCGATGGACACCAAATTCCAGGGCGCCCAGCGGCCGATGGGTATCAGTGAGTACGGCGCGGGCGCCAGCATCTTCCAGCATATGGAGAATCCATCCGAGCCGGCTAATATCAGCAGTGCGGGCACTCCGCATTACGAGGAGTACCAGAACCTCCTGCATGAATCTACGTGGCAACAAATGCAGGCGCGACCGTATCTGTGGCTCAAGACCGTCTGGAACATGTTCGACTTTGCCTCGGACGGGCGGAATGAAGGCGATACCGCGGGCCGCAATGACAAGGGCCTCGTGACCTATGATCGCCAGACGCGCAAAGATTCTTTCTATTGGTACAAGGCGAATTGGACGACCAACGGGTTTGTTTACATCTCCAGCCGTCGTTTCACACCGCGGGCCACAACCACGGTGGAGGTCAAAGCATACTCCAATTGCGACAGCGTCCAGCTTCAAATCAATGGCGTATCGCAGGGCACACTCACCAGCACCAATCACATCTACAAATGGGCCGGCCGGACCCTGGCGGGCAGCAGCAACGCACTGGTCGCCATTGGCACGCAGGGCAGCCAAATATTTACCGACACGGTCATCTGGGTTGTGGCCACCGCGGTCAACTCCGGCGGTAGCGCCGTCGGCCAATTCGCCGCCGACGCCTACTTCACCGCGGGTGCGGCCTCCTCGAGCACGAACACGATTGACACCAGTACCGTTTCGAACCCCGCGCCACAAGCGGTGTATCAAACCTCGCGCTTCGGCAATTTCTCATACGTATTCCCCGGGCTCGTGACCAGTTCGAACTACCTCGTGCGCCTGCATTTCGCGGACTACTTTTGGACTACCACCGGCCAGCGCCGCTTCAACGTAGCCATCAACGGCGCACAGGTTCTGTCAAATTTTGACATCATCGCCGCGGCTGGCGCCCCGAACCGGGCGAATATCCAGCAGTTTATTGCCGCCCCCGACAACAGCGGGCAAATCACGGTCCAGTACACGACCCTCCTGGACAACGCGTTATCAAGCGGCATTGAGCTGGTCCCCAATGGGTTGGTTTCCAACAGGCCTCCGGTCATCGTGATCAACTCACCGGTCGGCGCCCTCGCCACGCTCAATAGCACCAATTCCGCTCTCGTTCTCAACGCCACCGTGACTGATGACGGAAACCCGCAACCGTCCACGCTCACAATGACGTGGACGCAGGTCGCGGGTCCCGGCACGGTGATCTTTGGTTCGTCCAACGCCCCGGTGACGACCGCCATTTTCCCGCAATCCGGTGCGTACATCCTCCGGCTGACGGCCAGCGACGGGGAATTCCAAGCCATCCAGAACGTGAACGTCACCGTCGATCCCGCAACAGTCTATGCAGCGGGCCTCACGGCGTACTGGAAGTTTGACGAGACGAGCGGGACCACCGCCTTCGATTCGTCCGGCAACGGGTTGAATGCTGCCGCGTCCAGCGCCGCGCTGTGGACGACGAACGGATATATCAATGGGGCGGTGAACATCAACAACACGGGGGCCAACAACGTCAATGCGGGTCATCCAGCCGCGTTGAACAATCTGTTCAGCACGGGCGCAACCGTGTGCGCGTACATTAATACCGCAAGCCTCGGTGGCGGCAGCCTCGGCCGAATCATGGACAAGAGCGGGACAGGTTGGATCCTGTACACGCAGAATTCGTTCATCAGCGGCCAGTACCAGTTGCAATTCGAGCAGACGTTTACCAACAACCGCACGAACAAATGGCAGACGGGACACATCATTACCACGAGTACCTGGGCGCATGTGGCCATTTCCTACAGCAGCAGTTCACAGTCAAACATCCCCGGCTTCTACGTTAATGGCGTGGCGCAGAGCATCACCGACGTGAGCACCGGGCCCGGAGGCCTGAGTGAGACTCCCCGTGATGATTCTGCCCAGAACCTTATGATTGGCAACCGCGCCGATGCTGCGCGGCCGTTTGGCGGACGGATCGATGACGTACGGATTTACAGTCGCTCCCTCTCGGCGGCGGAAGTTTTCGGGCTTGCGACGTTACCAACCGGCGACCGCGCGCCGTTTGTCAGCGCCGGCACCAACCGGATTACTGTTGTCGGTGCGCCGACCCCGTTGGCCGGCACAGCGGCGGACGACGGGCTCCCCAATCCGCCCGGGGTCTTGACGACGACGTGGAGCCAGATCAGTGGCGCCGGTACCGCAACTTTTGGCAACGCGAACGCCACAAACACGACGGTTACCTTCGACACCACCGGCGTGTACGACCTCCGTCTGACAGCGGATGACGGTCAGGCTCAAGCAGCCAGCGATATGACGATCACCGTCATGACACCGACGCTGTTCCAATCGTGGCAACTGCAGTATTTTATGTGTGTCGACTGTCCACAGGCTGCGGCCAATGCCGATCCGGATGGTGATGGGATGAACAACTTTCAGGAGTTTCAGGCGGGTACGGATCCGACGAACAGTAAATCCGTGTTCCACATCACTTCCGTGACGACCCAGGGCAGCGACGTGCGGGTAACCTGGACGACGGTCGGCGGTAATACCTACGCGGTCCAGGGTGCCGCAGCCGCTGGTTATTCCAGCAACAACTTTGTGGACCTCACTGACCTGATTTTCGCTCCCGGCAACGGTGAATCCACTACGAACTATCTCGACGAGGGCGCGAGCACCAACGGCCCGGGCCGATACTACCGCATTCGCCTCGCCGTGCCGCAGTAATGGAGTGAGTGGCGCCTCTTGCGATCTGTGGATTTCTGGATGCGAGGAATCATGAATTGGAGTGTCGAAGTTGCGCTTTGCAAACGAAATCTTAATTCAATGTTTCAGTTGTAATACCATGATATGTGGGTATTTCACATTTGTATCTCGTTCTGGCAGTTCGGCCTCCAATGAAAACGTTATCATCGCTCTTTAAGGTTGCTCTCTGGAGGCAAGTCAGCGTATTATAATCGCACTAAACGGGACCAGTTCAAGATGACTGCACTAAGGGCTTTTACCTCTTCTTTGCTCCGAACCAAACTGTCATTTTTGATGCTGGTCCTCGGTGGCCCATTACTCTTCGGAATGCTCGGAGCGCCCACGACGAACGCCCAAACCTATTCGCTCATCTGGAGCGATGAGTACAATAGCGCCACGAGTTCGAATGTCGATGCGACCAAATGGGTATTCGAAAGCGGGAACAATGGCGGCTGGGGAAACGGTGAACAGGAGTTTTATACGGGCCGCACCAACAACGCTTACGTGGCGAATGGTTCGCTCCATATTCGCGCGCAAGTAGAACTCACCAACGGATTCCGTTTCACCTCCGCCCGCATGAAGACCGAGACCAAATTCTGGTTCACGTACGGGCGGGTCGAATGGCGCGCCAAATTCCCTTCCGGCGTCGGCATGTGGCCGGCACTCTGGATGATGGGAACGAACATTGCCAACCTAGGCTGGCCGGGTTGCGGCGAGATTGATGTGGTGGAGAATAACGGCACACCCACTTTCAACCAGGGAAGTCTGCATAACGGAGGCACCCTCGGTGATCAGACCGCGATATACAATTTTGCTGGTGGAGATTCCATCACTAACTTCCATGTCTATGACCTCGATTGGTCTTCCAACTCGATCTCATGGTCTGTCGATGGGACGGTTTTTGAAACCCGGACCCAATGGTCCAGTTCCACGGGAAACCCCTATCCGTTCCCCTATAATCAGCCATTTTTCCTGCTCATGAACTTCGCCACCGGCGGTTCTTACGCTGGCAATCCCACTACCAATGCCATTGCTGCCAGCCTGCCCCAGGAAATGCAGATCGATTATGTCCGCGTCTATCAAATCTCTCCGCCTTCGGTGCCTCCCTCAACGGTCACAGGATTGACGGCAACCGCGTCTGGCACGTCCGTTTCGCTGAATTGGAACGCGGCGAACAACGCCACGAGCTACTATGTGAAGCGATCGTTGGTCAGCGGTGGACCGTACACCACCAACGCCAATCCTGTGGGGACCAGCTATACCGATAGTGGACTGACCAACTGCACGACATACTACTACGTGGTTTCGGGCGTGAATAACATTGGCGAGGGTACGAATTCCAGCGAGGCCTCTGCCACCGTGGTGAGCTCGGGTTATTTTGCCGTGGGCTCGGGTAATACCTCTCCGGTTGGAGCATTCGTTGCCGACACGAACGTCGTGGGAGGGACCATTGCCTCGCCGTCAGGCGCGGCGATTAACACCAGCAATGTGACCAACCCCGCGCCCCAGGCCGTGTATCAACACGAACGCTACGGCGCCATGACGTATACCTTCGGCGGCCTGACTCCCGGCGTCGCCTACAAGGTGCGGTTGCACTGGGCCGAGATCTACTTTAATGCGGCCAATAGCCGAAAGTTCAACGTCACGATCAACGGCACACAGGTCTTGACCAACTTCGATATCTTCGCGGCCTCAGGCGGAATGAACATTGCGATCGTTCGTGAGTACACGGTCACGCCTGCCGGCAGCCAGATCGTCATCGCCTACTCGGTCGGCACTGCGGATCAACCCAAGATCGACGGCACGGAAATCATCCTGCTGCCGCCTGCAGCGCCGACTAGTTTGACCGCGACGGGAGGAACCGGGCAAGTAGCCTTGAAATGGGCCCCTGTGCCCTCCGTTACTGGCTACAACGTCAAACGGTCGTTGAGCAACGGCGGACCGTACACGAATGTGATCAGTGGGGTCGCGACCACCAACTATACAGATACAGGTCTGGCGAGCGGGACAACATATTATTACGTGGTCTCGGCAGTTGCGGTCGGATGCAACGAGAGTACCAACTCCGCCCAGGTTAGCGCGACGACGGCGGCATCCGCCCTGTCGTACTCGCAGTGGCAACTCCAATACTTCAACTGCACCAATTGCCCACAAGCCGATCCGGCGTTCGACTTCGATGGCACCGGCCAGAATAACCAATTCAAGTTTGTCGCCGGTCTCGACCCGACCAATCCGTCTTCGGTGTTCGTGCTCACTGTCGCCAGCGTGACCAATCAGCCGGCTCAGATGAACTTGATCTTCAACCCCCTGGCCAGTGGACGCACCTACACGCCGCAGTTCACGACTGACATGTTCGGCGGGGTTTGGACGCAACTGGTGGGTTACGCGGGCCCGTTGACCAATGGCAATCAGGCCACGATTACCGACATGAACGCTGTGCAGCCGAATAAGTATTACCGCATCGACATCAGCGCGCCAACCGCACCCTAACGAGACGTCGGTTCCGCGATCCTCGATGGAGTGGACAAGCGGGGAGAAGTCTTGGGGAAGGGAAGCTACGAACCTTCGTGGCTGTTGCCCATCGTCGAGGCAATAATGTGCCGTAGTGTCTTTTCGTACGGGGTCAGATCGTTAGCGTGCGCCAACCGGTCAAACTGCGATTCGAGTTGCGTGAGAGTCGCCAGTTTCTGGTCCACGTAGGACATATAGTCGGGGTTTGCGAACCCGTACCTGACTCGCGAAGGCAGGCGCTCGCGGATCTCCTGGTCAAGTTCGTCGCTGAGTTGTTGAACCGTCTTCGGATGCTGCGCCTCTCGCATTAGATCCTGCAGATTCCCGTGGGGCTGGGAAATAAACCTGCGCACATAGGCGGCCACTTGGGCTTGTACCGCCAGCGGATCGGTGTTTGCGGAGGGGATTGTCTCCGCGGCGGGGCGCTCCGGATTTCCTGCCGGGGTCATTGCATGGCTGTCGGAAACCGGGGCAACCGAACCTCGTGACGGCTCCCCGACGTTGGCGGATGGCGCCCAACCGTTCTGCGCGGCGAATCGGGTGATATAATAAACAGCCATTTCGGCAGCGGCATCGGGGCGGAGAAGCCGGTTCCGTATGGTGATCGTAACGACGCTCATGTACCCCAGAACCAGGAATGCGATGATTATGCAAAAGACGCGGGTTCGGCGCAGCGATCGCCGGGCCTTGTGGAGTTGCTCGTCAATGTACTGAATGGCAACCTGGTCGGCGGCGAAAATGGGCTCGTCATCTTCGCCTCGTTCGGCTCCGCATCCGGATTCGGGTCGAGCGGGGGATGAGATCATCGCGCGTCCCTCGAAGATTGGGAGCCAGCTCGCGGACTGTAATCCTCGAGAGGTGGTTTCGGCAGCCCTTCTTGCACACGACTGACAAACAGACCGGCCACCGCGATGGGAGGCAACCCGGCATGGGTGTCATTGCCCTCCCGGCTACGAATGGCGACGAGATCGTTGACAATCCGGGTCACGGTAGCCTGGTATTCCGACACAGTCTGCTCGCGAAAATGTCCCAGTGGCTTCTGCGGATCGTCCGCGGCATCGCAGATGCCCACATTGGTTTTTTCCCCAGCTGTCGCGGACGGCGAGGACTTCATCCGGGACGACGGCCCCTGAACTTCGTCCGTTCCACTTCCGGATCCAGAGGCGTGAGGGTGGCGGGGGATTGGCGAATACGGATCCGCCGAGGGGAATATCTTGCAGGACGCCTGGATGCCAGATTCGTCCATCTGCGGCAGGACCTGCTTGGTAATTTGGCGGGTGAGATCGACGATGAATTCATCGTGCGTCGGGCCATCCTGGAGTAGGCTCAAGGCTGCATTCCTGATGATCAGCAGACAGATGGTCGTGATGGCCAGCGCACAAAGGCTTGTACCCACGATCCATATGCGCCGTCGCGATCGCGCCACGTTTAGTTGGTCGATCTTCTCTTTTATTTCGTGAACGCTCAAATTGAACCGGCTCCATTCTGACATCTGGACAGACGTCGGTGCCTCGGGCGTCCAAATGAGCAGCAATCCTGCCAAGACAGGGATTTCTGTATCTAATTTACAGGCATATGGTTCCATTTATTAATCCATTCAGGGAAAGCGCTCGAAATGGCTGCAGGCCGCCGCCATGGCGAGACAGGACGACTACCGTCTGGTTGTTTGGAGGGCGCTTCGTTATTATCCGGCTTTCATCGGTATAAGGAGATCTCCCATGCGTCCATTCATTCAAATTCTGGGTTTTCTGGCGATCGTAAGCATGTCCGTGGCCCAATCAACTCGCACGGAAGTGACCAATGCCACCACATCGGCGGAAGATTCGAAGACGAACAGCAGCGCCGTGCCGGATGTGTACGCGTTAAGCGGGCAATTTGACCGGGTCCTGGTGCTGCGCTTCAAATACCAGACCGACCTCCTGACCGGCCTCGAGCGCATGATGAAAGAGCAAAAGATCCACAACGCGGTGATCCTGGCGGGCATCGGATCGGTTCGCGGTTATCACGTTCACACCGTCAGCAACAGGACCTTTCCTTCCAAGAATGTTTACGTGAAAAACCCCTCGGGCCCCGCGGATATTGTAAGCATGAACGGCTATGTGATTGACGGGCGCGTTCACGCCCATATCACCCTGGCCGATCCGGACAAGGCTTTCGGTGGGCATTTGGAGCCCGGCACGACCGTGTTCACGTTCGCGGTGGTGACGGTCGGGGTTTTCAAGGACGGGATCGACCTCAGCCGCATCGACGATAAGAACTATCGATAGCTGCCTGAATCGTCCTAAACGGCGACTGATGCGGCAAGTTGCACGGCTTCGGTGGTCAGGGTGCGGATGGCCGGCCAGTTTTTCTCTGCGATCAGCTTGCGCTCGACCATCCAGGAACCGCCGATGGCCGCGACGATCGGCAGCGATAGATATGCGCGGGCATTGCCGGCGTTGACGCCGCCTAGCGGGATGAATTTCAACCCGGTGTGCGCATACGGCCCGGCCAGCGACTGGAGCATCTTCACGCCGCCGGCGGCTTCGGCAGGAAAAAACTTCTGGAGCTTACAGCCCAGCGCCAACCCATGCTCGACGTCGGAGGGCGTCATGACGCCGGGGACGAACGGAAGTTTCAACGCGAGCGATTTCTTTACGACCACCTCATTCAAGCCCGGCGCGACGGCGAACTGCGCGCCGGCGTCGATGGCGCGCTGCAATTGGTCCGTATCCAGGATCGTGCCGGCGCCCACCAACATTTTGGGGAACGCTTTCACGACGTTGCGGAGGGACTGCTCGGCAGCAGGCGTGCGGAAGGTGATCTCCATGACGTTGAGCCCGCCAGCGAGGAGCGCCTCGGCCAGCGGAACAGCGTCTTCCGCGCGGTCAATGACTACGACGGGCACAACTCGTACTTTTGATATGCGTTCCATATGCGGTAACCAGTTTAAATAAATTCGTTGATGAGATTCTCCAGCAGCTCTTGTCGTCCGCTTGTGTTCGCGTCGGCCTCGCCCTTCTTAAGCATGTAGGTTTCCAGGTCCTTGAGGTCGAGTTTGCCTTTTTCAATGTCCTTGCCGAGGCCGCGGTCCCACGAGGCGTAACGCTCTTTCACGAATGCCGCGAGACGGCCATCCTTGCGGATCGCGGCGGCAATCTTCAGTCCGCGCGCGAACGCGTCCATGCCGCCGATGTGCGCGTGGAACAAATCCACCGGCTCGAAACTCTCGCGGCGGACTTTGGCGTCGAAGTTGAGCCCGCCGGCTTTGAAACCTCCCATGTCGAGCAAGACGAGCATGACTTGTGTCGCCAGGTAGACGTCGGTTGGAAACTGGTCGGTGTCCCACCCGAGGAGTTCGTCGCCGCGATTGGCGTCGATCGACCCGAGCTTGCCGGCGGCGGCCGCGACTGTGAGTTCGTGCTGCATCGTGTGACCGGCCAGCGTGGCGTGGTTGGTTTCGATGTTGAGTTGAAAGTGGTCGAGCAGGTCGAACTCGCGCAGAAAATTCAAGCAGGCTGCCGCGTCGGAGTCGTATTGATGCTTCGTCGGCTCCTTCGGCTTCGGCTCAATGAAAAACTGGCCTTTGAAGCCGAGGGATTTTTTATAATCGACAGCCAGGCGCAGGAATTTCGCGAGATGTTCCTGTTCCCGCTTGAGGTCGGTATTGAGGAGGGTCGAATAGCCTTCGCGTCCGCCCCAGAAGACGTAGCCCGCACCGCCGAGTTCGTGCGTGACTTCGAGGGCCTTTTTCACCTGCGCCGCGGCGAACGCGAACACGTCGGCGCTGCAACTCGTTGCCGCGCCGTGGACGTAGCGCGGATTGGAAAAGAGGTTGGCGGTACCCCAGAGCAGCTTGATGCCGGTACGCTGTTGTTCTTCCTTGAGAACTTTTACAACGGCATCCAGGCTCTGATTGGTTTCGCGGAGATTCTTGCCTTCGGGCGCCACGTCGCGGTCGTGAAAACAATAGAACGGCGCGCCGAGTTTTTCGATGAACTCGAATGCCGCGCGCACGCGGCGCTGGGCGTTGGCGATGGAGTTCGAACCATCATCCCACGGGCGCAGTGCCGTGCCCGGCCCGAACGGATCGCTCAATGGGTTGCGAAACGTGTGCCAGTAACAGACCGCGAACCGCAAATGATCGCGAAGCGTTTTGCTGTCGAGTTTTTCAGTGGCGTGGTAATGCTTGAAGGCGAGCGGGTTCTTCGACTTCGGCCCTTCGTATTCGATTCGTGTAATGTCGGAGAATGCTGGCGCCGCCATATCTGTGACTCGCAACGGTTTGAACATACTTAGTGCCATAGCCAAGGCCCGCAGAGCAACAGGTTTTTCGGAAGAACGGTGGCGGAGTTGGCAAGGAATATGCGCTTCCCACGTAGTTTATGAAGAAGCGTGCGATCACAAATGGCGGGTCCTTTGTCCTTGGGCTGATTCTCTTCGTTTGCGGGCTGAATTTTCAGGCGATTGCGGACCCGATGAACAATGCGGATCTGGCGTGGTACCGGGGTCTCTATGTTGCGCCCTACGTGCAGGTGAATACGCACCCAAACCCCTGGGACGCTGACGCGCAAGCCTTGTTGGAGATGTGCGCGCGCCGCTATGCGGGTATTGCCGACGCGCCGACGCATGAGGAAATTGGCGTCAAAGCAAAATCAGTTATCGACGCCGGTTGCACCGAGCCATTGGTTTACTACGTCTATTACTGTCAGTTGCGTCGCGCCGGTCCGAAAGCGCCGGATGGAGAGTTGCAAGGGCCGGACGAAATGTGGTTGCGCAAGGCCTTCGAAGGTTTTCGCGCGACGAAATATCCACGACGCCTGGCCATGAAAGCTGCATTGAGTGTGGCCCTCTTCGAAAAGAGAAAGGAAAAAGAGCACTCCGGAGAATCGCGGCGCCTGGCATTGGCGGCGGTGGATTTTGGGATTGAAGCCATTTCCAACCAGGAATACATGGCGAAGAATGGCGTACCGGAAACGAACCGGCTGACGAGCGATTTGGAATACTTGCGAGACATGACGGAGAAGGTGGGATTTGATACAGCGAAAGGATTTCAGCGGATGGTGGATCGATTGGGGGATGGTTACTTTTCCAATATCCTCGATGTGATCGATACGATTGCCTCCCATGAGCGCGTTCCCGATCATCGCGAGTGGGAGACGCTGCAGCGGAAAGGCCGGCGACTGTTGCGGACAGAACGGTTTGATGAGTTGGATCAATTGGCGACTGATCTGGTGACGAAGAAGTTACGGTTTCAGGGCGGTGAGTGGAAATCGGTCTATTTATATGACGGACTGAAATTGCCTCGCAAGTCGCCGGAGGAGGATTGGGCCAAGCGGTTTGAATTGATTGAGCGCTGGCGAACAGCCAATCCTGATTCCGTGCCAGCGCGGCTGGTACAGGCGCGGACGTATATGGAATATGCCTGGAATGCGCGCGGTGGAGGCTACGCCGATAGTGTGGCCCCGGCTGCGTGGAAGTTTTTCTCTGGGCGAATGGCAAAAGCGCACGACATGTTGTTGCTCATCCCGTCGGCGAATCGCCAGAACCCCGAGTGGTACCGATTGATGTTGATGAACCTGGCGGAGACGCAACAAACCGACGACTACCGCGAGTGCCTGCAACAGGCGCACGAACTGAAACTGGACTACGATTGGTTTGATAAACAAACCGCTTGGTATTCATTGCCGCGATGGTACGGGAACAAGGGCGACTGGCAGAAGGTTGCCGAGACGGCGGGGGACACGACCAAGGATGAAGACGGCGACGCCCTGTATGCGCGGGTAGTCTGGCACATCTGGGATTCCACCGAAGGCAGCAACTCGGATATTCGTAACAAGTTCTTCGAGAAAAACAACCTCTCGTGGCCGCGCATGAAGCAAGGTTTTCGGGACATCGAGAAACGCTATCCCGGATCGTTGTGGAACCTGAATGCATTCTGTCGCTTTGCCTGCATGGCAAAAGACAAAAAGGCCGCGCATGAGTTGTTCGATCGTATCGACAAAAACTGGGACGTCGCAATATGGTCGAATCGCCTCCAGTATCGCGCCTGGAGAGGGTGGGCGGAGACCAAAGACGACGACCAACTCACCAGTAAGTAAGCTGTTCAAAGACGGAGGCTGATTCAGCGTTTCACAGAACGTTGATTCACAAGACGCCGACAATTCGATCTGGACATCGGATTCCGATAATGATAAGGTCTGGGCATGTTCTTAGACAGGCCTACTCCGCGAGGAAGAGAATACCCTCACCTCAGTCCCTTGCTCCGAACTCCGGTCCGGAGTTCGGAGCGTTTTACGACTCTCCCAAGGGGAGAGGAGGGGCCGTATATACGTTTCTACGAAACGAACCCATTTCGTTTTCGTGTTGTTTTCAATGTATCGCATTTATTCACAGAAGCTTATGCCGTTTGGAGGAGCGTTTGCAAATGGGTTCGTTCTGGGAAAACAAACCCATTTTGGGACGTATTTCCTTGTGGGGAAGAATGCAAATGGGGAAAGTCCGCTCGGGGTGAAGGTCTGATGATGCGACGGATCACGATATATGTGCGAAGGGTGCTGGGAGTTTTTGCGCTGATGATGGCGTGTGTTTCGTGCCAGACGGGTTCACGCGTTGGCGCTTCGGCGACGGGCCTTGGGCCTTGGGTTCCGGACAATGGGGACGGCACTTACAAGAACCCGGTCATTTGTGCCGATTATTCGGATCCGGATGTGGTGCGGGTGGGGGATGATTTCTATTTGGTGTCGTCGAGTTTCAACTGTGTGCCGGGGTTGCCAGTCTTGCATTCGAAGGATTTGGTCAACTGGACGATCATCGAGCACGTGTTCGACAAGTTTTCCTATGGAAACTTCGATGTGCCGCAACATGGCAATGGGGTTTGGGCACCGAGCATTCGCTATCACAAGGGTGAGTTCTACGTTTATTTCGCAGATCCCGATTACGGCATCTTCATGGCGAAGACGAGGAATCCGGCCGGGCCGTGGGAACCGTTGGTGCGTGTTCAAGAATCGAAGGGTTGGATCGATCCGTCCCCGTTTTGGGATGATGACGGGAACGCCTATCTCGTACACGCGTGGGCCAAGAGCCGCGCCGGGGTCAACAGCATTCTCACCATCAATCGGATGAGCGCGGACGGCACGAAACTTTTGGATGAAGGGAAGCTGGTCGTTGACGGGCGGGACGGCAAGTATCCCACACTTGAAGGCCCGAAGATGTACAAGCGGAATGGTTGGTACTATCTAATGGCCCCGGCGGGCGGGGTGCCGAAAGGTTATCAACTGGCGTTCCGTGCTCGGAATGTTTTTGGGCCTTATGAAGGCCGGATCGTGATGGACCAAGGGAAGACGGAGATCAACGGGCCGCACCAGGGCGGGTGGGTGGAGTTGAAGTCTGGGGAGAACTGGTTCGTTCACTTCCAGGACCGTGGCGCGTACGGGCGGGTGGTCCACCTGCAGCCGGTCAAATGGGTGGATGATTGGCCGGTGATGGGGATCGACAAGGATGGGAATGGCAAAGGCGAACCGGTGTCTCTCTGCAAAAAGCCGGATGTTGGCCGGAGTTATCCTGTACTCGTCCCGCAGACGAGTGATGAATTCGATTCGCGGCGGTTGGGGTTGCAGTGGCAGTGGGAGGGGAATTATCACAAAGAATGGACGTCGCTTACGGAGCGGCCGGGGTGGCTGCGGCTATTCGCTATTGCGATTCCCGACAAGGGCACCAATCTATGGAGCGCGCCGAATTTGTTTTTGCAGAAACTTCCCGCTCCCGAGTTCACCGTCACCACGAAGCTTGAGTTTGGCAAACTGGCAGTGGGGGAGAAGGCCGGGCTGATCGTCATGGGAGCAAGCTACGCGTACCTCGCGGTGGAGCGGACATCTTCCGGTGCTCGGGTGGTCGAGGTCACTTGTCGGGACGCGGCCAAAGGTGGGAAGGAGATTGGGGAAAGCGGCGCTGATTGCGCGAGCGATTCCTTGCTGCTCCGGGTCAAGGTGAATCCCGGCGCGATTTGCCAATTCAGCTACGGCGGCGATGGGAAAGGGTTCACACCTGTGGGCGAATCCTTCCAGGCCACCGCTGGTCGATGGATGGGCGCGAAGGTTGGATTATTCTCCTTTGCGAAGGATGGCGCGGAGCAGCGAGGTTATGCGGACTTCGATTGGTTCCGATTTGAGTAAGGGCGGTTCGCCCAACTCAGGTCGCTTTGACATCCGGCGCGGGCGGATCGACTTGGAATCCGAGTTCTCGCAGTCGATGCACCTTGTACAACAGCGCTCGACGGCTAAGGCCAAGCGCCTTGGCGGTCTCGGTACGGTTAAAACTGTGCTCACGCAAGGCAAGAAGAATGGCCTCCCGTTCGAGGTCTTCCAACCGGCTGGCTTGCACGGTCAGCCTTTCCGCGGACTTCGCCGGGTCCTCCTGGACGCGCGCGGGGAAGTGTTCCGGCAGGATCAGGTCGCCATGCGACATCAGCACGGCGCGCTCGATCGCGTTGCGCAGTTCGCGAACATTGCCGGGCCACTTGTATCCCTCCAGAAAACGGGCGACACCCGGCGAAAACTTCGCCTGGTTGTTGGTAAACTGCGCAAGAAACCGCGTGGCCAGCGGGAGGATGTCCTCGGGGCGTTCGCGAAGCGGCGGAACGTGAATCTCCATCACATTCAGTCGGTAATACAGGTCCTCGCGGAATTCCCCGTTGGCGACCACTTCCTCCAGGTCGCGGTTGGTCGCGGCGAGAATGCGCGCGTCAGTGTGCAGTTCCTTGTTGGAGCCGACACGTTGAAACCGCCCGTCCTGCAGGACTCGCAGCAGTTTGGCCTGCAAGGAGGGCGACATTTCGACAATTTCGTCGAGAAAAATGGTCCCTTGATTGGCCTCCTCGAAACGCCCGATGCGCTGGGTATACGCGCCCGTGAAGGCGCCTTTCTCGTGGCCGAAGAGCTCGCTCTCCAGGAGCGTCTCCGGGATGGCCGCGCAGTTCACCTTGATCAGGGGACCGGTGGACCGGCGGCTCCAGGCGTGGATGACCTCGGCAATCACTTCCTTGCCGACGCCACTCTCGCCGGTGAGGAGGATCCGTGTTTCCGACGAAGCGACCAGCGAAGTGTCGCGAAAAACAGCTCGCATGAGCGGGCTACTGGCCACGACACCCTCCGGCAGCGGGCGGTCTTCGGTGACTTTGGGGGCCATCGCGCCTTCGAGGCCAAGGGCGTTTCGAACGGAAGCCAGCAATTCGTCCAGATCAATGGGCTTTTCCAGGTAATTCACCGCGCCGTCGCGCATCGCCACGACGGCGTCGCGGATGTCCGCATAGGCGGTGACGAGCAGGACGGGCAGGGTCGGGCGCAGCTTTCGCAGGCGATGCAGCGTCTCGAGACCCGAGATGCCGGGCATCCGCACGTCAGAAATCATCATGGCGACTTCCTGCTCGCCCAGGACTTCGAGCGCTCGCTCGCCCGAGGAAACCGGTACTGTCTCAAACCCCTGGCCGTTCAGAAACGAATTCAGAAGGCTCCGCTGTCCGGCGTCGTCATCGACGATCAGGATGCGGGCTGCGCCCGGGGATGGATGATTGGTTTTCGGTGACATGAAGGCTCCGTGTCCTCATCCCGCCTTTGCCGCAAGTTTCAGGCGGCTGAGACGAAAGATCGCTCCCTTTGGTTCCTTGGGGATATATTGAATCTCCCACCCATGCGCGAGAACAATTTGCTGGACTACCGCCAGCCCCAATCCTGTTCCCTTCGGATGGGTGGTGAAATATGGTTTAAAGATTTCAGCGCGATGCTCGCGAGAAACGCCGGGACCATTGTCGCGGACATCAAGCTGCGCCTCCGTGGCGCTGCTTCTCCGAGAAATAATTTGGATCTCCCCGCGAGCCGGGATGGCCTGAATGCTGTTGATCAGCAGGTTAAAAAGAACCTGGCGAAGCAACTGGGCGTCGGCCTCCACGGTCAGGCCCTCGTCTTCGATCTTGAGCTGGATGGCCTTGTCGTCGATATCGCTTTGGAGCGCGCGGACCACGTCGCCAATCACCGCACCCAGGGCAACCACCGACCGACGCACTTCTCGCGGCCGGGAATAATTGATGAACTCGTTCAGTTGGGCGGTGACGCGATCCACCTCGTCGGTGATCTGGAGCGACTTGCCCCGGATTTCCTCCGGTGTGCCGGGCTCCTTGGAGATCATTTGCGCCAGGCCGCGGACGATGTTCAGCGGATTGCGCGTCTCATGGGCGAGGCCGGCCGCAGCCACATTCATCTCCCGCAAGTGCGAGTTCAGTTCGCTGGCGCGCAGCAGGTAGACCTGCAATTCCGAGGTCTTGACGAGATTCTGCCATGCCAGGCCGATGCCGACGACGGAAACGGTCGCCAGGAAGCCAATGATGAAGCGCAACCAGAGATCGCGAAGCGACGCGGTGCGAAAGGACTCGGTGGACATGGCGACCACCAAACCATGCAACCCACGGGTCTCGCTCAACGCCTGATATTCTTTCTCATCCATCCAAAACGGGCGTCCGAAGCGAGGTCGGCCTCCTCGGTCCCTTGGGCTTTCGGTCCGTTCGTCTGTGTTCGTTGTCGGGCTGTTTGTGGCCACACTGTCAGGAGGGCGTTGTAAACCCGGATCGTCCGGACGAGACTCACCGCGCTCGAATCCTCTCCCGACATTACGAACTCCGTTGGTCGCATCTCGTCGCGAGAGAATAATGGTTGGGCGATTGGTTTCGCCTTCCGGGGTCACGCTCGCGCCCAGATCAATCAGGTTCACGAGAGTGACACTCCGGTCTCCCCAGCGTTCACCCTGTTGCGTCGCATCCTTTTTTTCGAGATCAAGGGGTTTGCCCGCGGAGGCCACCACATTGCCGGAAGCGTTCAAAAGCGCGACCGAGATGAGTTCGCCCGACTTTGCGAGTTCGTTCAGGGCGGATTCGAGTCGTTCCTGGGAGACGATCCCACCGAAGCGCCGTTGCGATCGAATGACGATGCTGAGCGTTGCGGCAATGTCCCGGGATCGATTGATGAGGGCGGTCCGCGCCGATTCCTTGACCCAGCGATACTCCAGGACCTGCCAGATAATAATCGTCGCCCAAACCGCCAGCAGAAATCCGTAAACAAGCGGAGTCCGGCGTCGGATGCGCGAAGTAAAAGTCGCTTCGGATTCGGCCATCTATTTCGGGCTCTTGGTGGATTGGCCAGGAGCCTTGTTGCTCTTCACCGGCAGGGTGTCGAGGAAGCGGTCCAGCTCCTGTTCCGTGAACGCCTTGGGCATTAGCTGCGAGTTGGCCTTGTCATGTTCCGACAAGACCGCCAGTTGCGAAGGTTGGGTGACGATGTGCGGGGTCAAAAAGATGATCAGTTCGGTTTTCGTGTAACTCTTCGTTTGGCGTTTGAAGGCATTGCCGATGAACGGAATATCGCCCAGGATGGGGATTTTGCTGTCCGTGGTCGTCTTGTCGTTTTCCATCAAGCCGCCAATGATGACGGTTTGAGCATCGGGTACCACCACCACGGTATCAGCGGAGCGAGAATTGATGACCGGGGCGCTGACCGAGCCGCTTGGTCCGCTGGAGATGGGAACCCACTGGCTTCGATCGGCGAGTTCCGACGTCTGGGGTGACACGATCATTTCCACGAGGCCCTCGGGAGTGATGAACGGAGTGACTTGCAAAATAATCCCGACTGGTTGGTAGGTGACGGTGTTGATCTGGTTGCCCAGCGTGTCGAAGCGCGTGCTGGTGATGAGTGGAACCTGCTGGCCGAGGCTGATGGTTGCCTGCTGATTGTTCCGGGCCAGGATCGACGGGCGCGACAGGATTTCCGTCTTTCCCGCTTGCGCAATAAGCCGCAGTGTTGCGGAGAAGTCATTGCCGAGGATCGTGTACAAACCCGCGCCCGGCGGCACGGGGGCGGCCCCTGACGAAAGAAGCCCGAAGATATTCGAGGCCGTACCCGTCATGGGGCCGCGGAGCTTGCCGGTGATGTTTCCCTCAACCCCAATATCCGAAGCGTTATTGTAAGTGACCTCCAGGAACACAACCTTAATGAGCACCTGAGGCTTTGGGCGATCCAGGCCGCGGATCACCTGTTTGATGTATTGGGCCGTCTCATCGTCGGCGATCACGGTGATTTGCTTTGTGTCGGGGTCGCTGGAAATGACCGCGTCCCCGATTGTGCCATTCGGGACATAGGGTCGGCTGTTCGCGGTGCTCGAAGGCGCCGCGGCTGGTCGTTGCGCCTGCCCCTGTCCCTGCGCGCGCGCCGGAAGTGCGGCGCACAAACAGACGCACACGCTGCCGGCCAGAATCTTTATGAACCGCAAATAATTGATCATCATGTTTGCCTCGTCATTCCTTGTTCTTCAGATTGCGGGTAACTTCCTAGAATCCCCCAACTCCACCACCGCCGCCCCCGATGCCGGTTCCGCGTCCCATGCTGCTGGTCGTCGTTCCCTGATTGTTCCGCGTGGTGCGACTGGTGAGGGCGTCGTTCTGTCCATTCTGCGTTGAAGAATTGTTCCGCTGCGTGGTCGTGTCCTTGTTGAACATGTCCTTCAGCACGGGCAACACATCCGTCACTTCCGCGTTCTCCAGCGGGATGACATAGACACTTTGTTTTCTGGAAGTATTGCCGTCGAGCTGCTCGATCATGGCGGCGATTTGGGGCATCAAATCGCCGGCGGCGCTGATGATGATCGAGGAAGTGCGTTGATCCGGGCACGCAATGACCTGGCCTTTTTTCTTCATCCGGTCACTGGTCGGCGTCTGGGTGGTCGGGGCGTTTCCCTGCCCGAAGAAGCCACCGCCAAATCCTCCACGAAAACGGACGGCGGCCTGATTTTGGTCGGCCGTCTTGCTGTCATCCGGGAACAACTGCGCAAAGAGCGCCGCAGTCTCCACCGGATCGGCATTGGCCAGATGGAACACCCGCAATTCCGTCACGTCCGAGACGCTGACGTCGATTTCCCGGACCAATTGCTCAATCGTGGGTATGTATTCCTCCGGCGCGCTGACGACCAGGGAGTTGCTGCGGTCGTCCGCCACAGCCGAGACGTGCGGGACCACTCGTTGCGCCGCTGCGTTGTCTGCACCGCCGCCCTGGCCACCCCCTTGACCGCCACCTCCGGCACCGCCGAAGCCCCGGAAGAACTGGCGAGGATTGTTGCCTTGCTGCTGGTTGGTTGTGGGCGCCTGGAACAATTCTTTGACCGCAGTGGCCAAATCTTTTGCGTCCGCGTATTTCAACGGGAAAACGCGGACGGTTGAAACGCTGGAAACCGAAGTATCCAGCGCGTTGACGATTTCCACCATGCGCCGCACATTGGCCCGCGTATCGGTCAGGACCAACGCGTTCGCGCTGTCGTTCGCGGTCAAGGTAGCGTACGCCGGCTTGAGCGGTTCCAGGTCCTTGACCAGCTGGGAGACGTTGGCGTAACGGACCGGGATAATTTGTGTGACCATTTCATCGGTCTTGGGGATCGCCTCGGCATTGCTGCCGGGCATAACCGGGATGTTTCGCTTCTTCGCTTCGTCACGGGCCATGATCGTCAACGTCCGACCGTTGCGAACCGCCGCGTAACCATTTCGATTCAGCGCAGAATCGAGCACTGCGACCGCTTCATCCCTGGTGAGGGGGCGGTTGTTCCAGACGTCCACCTTGCCTTTCACCTCGGTTTCCAAAACGATGGTGAAACCGGCAGCCCTGCTCAGGTAATCCAGGACCATTTCCAGCGGCGCGCCTCGGAAGTTAAGGCGCAATTCGTCATCGCCAGCAGGCGCGTTCGCCGCAGCCACAGTGTCCGTCGCTGCGGTCTCGCTGGGTTTCTCGGTCACAACCGGTTCCTGCGTGGCTGGTTGATCAGCCACCGCCGGCGGAGCACTGGGTTGCTCGACGGCCGGGCTGTTCGTGGGTACAGACGCCTGCGCCGTATCAGCCGTCTGGCCGTTTGACACGGCAATGGGCCCCCAGCTCAAACCGACCAGCAGAATGTAAGTTTTCATGGTGTTCATTTGTTCAGCTCCTTTTCGCGCTGTTGCATCAATTTTTTGAGGATCGCATCGGCGCTGCTGCTGCCGGTGCTGGGTCCGCTGTCGGAAGTTTCTGTATCCTTCGTTTCGGAAGCGGAAGCCGCGTCGGTAGTCTCCGATGGTTTGGCGAGCGCCACGGTGCCGTCCACCAGCTGCCATTCTCCCGCATCGAGCTTTTTCATCTGCATCCCCACGGCCATTTTGATCTGGTTGCCTTTGGTCTCCAGTTGGACATGATCAGGCGCGACTTCCGTGACCTTGTAGTCGGCAATGGTGCCGGCCACTTTCAGGACCTTCTTGTATTTCGAATCGCTGCCGCTGAAAAAAGCGAACTCGCCCCGCTTGTCAATCAACGTGCCAACCAGGGAAAAGCCCTCCGCGCGCGCCAGGCGATTCGGATCGATCCTTCGTCCACGTTCACCTGATCCCGCGCGACGGTTGGGATCGAAAATGTTCCGCTGGGAAATGATTTTGAAACTTGGATAGGCCACGGCTGCCGTAGGGTTGTTCGTGTCTCCCGCGAAGCTCCTGGTCGGAAGCCAGAGCATGCCGATAGTGAACAGGGACCACATCACGCGGCGGGCCTGACTTCGTTGGTTGCGGGAATGCTTCATGGTTGTTGTGCCGGCTCCCCCGTAAGGACCAATCCCGTAAAACGTACTCCGAGTGAAAGCTGTTGACCATCGTTATCCCGCGAGGAGATTTCGACGTCCTCCACTCGCAAGGCAATCGATTCCCGCTCCAAATCGTAAAGGAAGCGCGTCAGGGATGACATATCACCAAAGGCGTCAGCCCGGCATTCCAGCGTCACGTAGTCGTCCGCGTTCTGCTTCCATTGGGGCTTGATGGAAGTGAAACTGATCCCGCTATCCTGCGTCCAATGATCCACGGACTTCAAGACCTTGCTTTCGGCCATCGACAGGTTGACGGGAAGGGTGTTGCTCGCCATGTTTGACCAGCGGTCCCGGATCCTCTTCTCCCGATCCAGCAAAAGCCTGCCCTGGGTGAGGTCTTTCGACAATTCCGCAATCCGTTCGGAGCGCTTCGACCACACGTGACCCAAAGGCGTGAGGATCAATCGGTCAAGGGCCAGCAACGCTACCGCGCTGATCGCCACAACCGTCAGCACCTTTTGGCGGTTTTCAATTTTCATGGGTGGCTCCGTCCGACCAATGAAAGTCGAAGGTGAATTGCAGCGGTGATTTGCCGCGGACCTGCTGGACTTTTACATTCTCGATGTGATCCTCTGCCCGCAACCGATCCAAGAGTTTCAACAGGGCCTGGTTGTCATCCGCCACGCCCGAGCAGGAGACTTCCGAAAGGTCCTTGATTTCGAGCGTCTTCACCGAAACCACGCCGTCTTCCGGAAAGGCCTGGGTGAGGTTCTTGAGGATCGTCAATGTGTGCGCCGAACTGTCGAACCACGGCCGAAACTTGCGGATGTTTTGTTGCATCCCATCGATTTCCGTGACCCGCGGTTCAATGGCGCGCCAGCGCGATTCCAGGATCGAAAGCCGGGTGTACTGGATCAGGAAAGCCAGCAAAACCAGAAGAACCGTGGCCCCCGCCGTGGCGCTTGACCAAAAAACCCGACGCGAAGAGAATCGCGCCGCGAGTTCCATCCAAGGGCTGATCTTCGGCGGCAGAAACTCGAAACCGGTGGTCTGGTCTTCCAGACCACGGAGCGCCATCACCAGCGCCGGCGGCGCGCCTTCCGGAAGGGAAGCCAGCACGGCTACTCCGTCCACTTGGGCAAGGAGGCGTACTTCCACCGGCAACCCCATGCGTCCAGCGATCGCGGCAATCTCCTCGGCCAAAGGTTGCGTCCATTCGGTGCGTCCAAAGACCCTGATCTTCGTGACCGCTTCACGGAATCCTGCCGGCAGTTGTCCCAGCGTCAGCCGGATTTCCCTCGTCAACAAATCGGTGTCGATTTGGCGCTGGCCGTTGTCCGTTTCGATGGCGCCTTCCAGGGAACGCAACGCGACGACACCGCCGCCACAGGTGATCTGCAGGTCAACCCTGTTTTCACCGACTACCAGGGCCAGGACGCCTTCCGATTCCGCCGCAGACGGCAACTGCAAAGCGGCGACCAGCAGCGAGAAACGGACCGGTTTGAGACGGGCGGCAACAAGAACCTGTTCGAGGCGCGACAAGTAATCCCGGGGTATCGCCACCAGCGTGGCGTACTGGCCATCCTTGGCGGAGCGGCAGCGTGAGGTCGTCGTGCGCAGGTCTTCTGGCGCGTAGGGGAAACCTCTTTCAGCCTGGATGCTGAGAAAGCTGCCGACGTCCTCCTCCGGGATTTCGGGCAATTTGACCGGCAGGGTCAACACCCAATTCAGGGGGACGCCGACCGCACACCGGCTTTCACGGATGCCGGCTTCATCGAGGCGATTGCGGATTTCCTGCCCTACCAGCTCCGGGTCGTTCGTCAAAGGATCCAGTGAAAGCAGGGCTTCAAAGGGCTGGCCCGCCTCTGGCGGACTTTTGCCGCGCGAAAGGATGATCCCTTCGAGACGCCGTCCCTCGATGGTCAAACCCATCAGGGACGACCCACGTGGCTTCAGAAGTTTTAGGAAGTTCAGTGTCATCACATGTTCCCGGTCAGTTGCCAGTTTTGCCGTGCCGTGCCGAGCGCCCGGGTCATTTGATTCAAATCCCGACGATAAATGATCTGCGGTGTTCCACTGCTGGTGTCGAAGACGAAAAGGGTGCGCCGGTAACCCCGGCCATGATGACCGATGGCGGCAACGTCGGCGGTGAACTGATAACTCTTGGCCGTGATATACTGACCAGCTGCGCTAGCATCGTCGGGACTTAAAACTTGAGCTACCCACGCTACCGTCGCCAATTGGTCGGGATGAGCCTGTCGATACGCGATGAGAGCCTGCGCGTTGTTGACCCCAACAAGGCAAGCGAGGACGGTAGCGGAAGCGGTATTCACATTGACCAGCCCCGGAGTGTAAGGGTCGTTACTCGCGATCAGCATGTCCGCAACCTTGGCGAAGTCATCGGCATTCATCCCGCTGGTCATGTAGAATTGCAGGACACTGGTAAACTTGGGATTTGTTCCAATTTTCTGCAGGATTTGCGTAACCTGATCCGGGCTCAGCACACCCTGAAGTGCCGTCCGCAAGGCTTGTCTGTTATTGACATTGGTGCGGGGCAAGCCGTTGATCTGAGTATTCGGTTCGCGGCTGTAGACGGTGACATAGTCCAGAATTCCCGCGTTCAACCCGTTGTCGAGATTGGCGACGCTGCTTGGCAACGTATTCTGATTGCCTTCATTCGCATCGAGGATGCCGTTGAGATTGATGTCCGCGCCGTATAAAATGTCCGTGGTCGCGCCGATCACGAGTTTCAATTCGTCAATCGTCTCGAACGGGGCATTCTTGCAGGTGTACGGCGGGTTCAGCATTCCGTACTCCAATTTGGCGCCTCCCGCAACGACGGTGGAGGCGTTGGTCCGCCAGTTCAGGATCGAAGCAGCCAGATCAGGGGTCATGAACGGCAAGGCCTCCAACTGGTCCAATGTCGCCGTATTAAGGTTCAGCTTCGATGCTTCATCGACGAGAGCAAACACCGGCACACCGCTGTTGACGTTTGAAGTTCCGCCGGTATCCCGTCCAATCAGCCAGAAGTGCGCGTTCCCCACGGGCACATCCTGACCCTGGTAGGTTTGGGTGAACGGCGTCTGTCCCGATTGCGGAGTGTACGCTTGAATGACACCCGGCAAGACCAGGACGCCGGGCATGTTCGTGCCCTGCGATTGGACCTGCACTTGAAGATTGGTGAGAACGGCGCTGATGTAGCGTGCCGCGCCTTCGATCGCCTGGTCGGCCTCGACGCTGGCCTCATAATTGTCGGCAGCCTGGAGATTGAACAGCATCGACTGGCCGAAATACAAGGCGATGCTCACCAGACCAAAGGCAATCCAGAGCACAATCACCAGCACCGCCGCTGTTGGCGAAAACGCATTCCGTCCAACACGCTGCCGTATGGAATTTCCGGTTTTCATCCGCCGGTTACACTCCCTGCCGTCGCGACACTGTTACTGGACACCTGTCCGTCCACCGGGACCAAAACCTCCAGCGGCAGGCGGCCCTGGCCGGTGGAATTCCCGTTGGCAAATTCGATGTGCACCTTGATCGCTTGCGGTGCGGGCGTTACCGCGGAGGTCGAATCCCATGTGGTCTGCCAATTCGCGCCGTCGTAAAATGAAAACTGCACGGAGCTGACGCCACTCAAGAGCGGTTGCTCGGTGAGATCTGGTTGCGTAGACGCCAGAAGGTTGCGGCTGATGGCGCGGACCAGGTCCTTGCCGCCTGGATGCGAAGCGTTGGTCGAATCTTTCAGCAGGTAGGAGACTTTTTGCACGTCTCCCCAAGGCTGGTCATTGCGGATCACCCCGGTCGTCGTATATATGTCCAGATCCGTGGGTTGGTTGTTGCCGCTTTCCGTCCCGGGGCTTTCGATGGAAATCGCCATTGTCCCGCTCGTGATCAATGTGCCCCGCAAGTCGGCCTTGAGAATCGAGGCGGCATGACTTTGCGGGATGCTGTTCTCGACCAGGTCGGCGGTGACCGACCGCAAGTGTAACGCGGCATAGAAAGCGGCATTCATGGCCGCCAGAACAATCGCGGCGATGAACGTCGCAATCAGCACCTCCAACAGGGTGAAGGCGCTGGGGTCTGAAAACTTACGTTGGTTGCCTCGACGCCTCATGGGACTGTGTCCGGCAATACAGTGCTCAAGTGCACGTTGTAATTCTGATTTTGCACGGGGTAGGTGACCTCGACGGTCACGAGCCGCAAATTGTTGAGGCTGGTGTCGCCGCCCCACGATTCGTTCTTCATGGTCCATTGATAACCCGGCCACTGCGCACCGCAGGCGCCGCCCTGGCCGGAATTGTGCCATTGACCGGTGACGATCAGTTCGTTCAATTTGCTTTCCGCCAATTGCACGGCCACACCCTTGCGCCCGGCCACCGCCCCGGCGCGGCTGGCGATCCGCAAACCCTGCAAAGCCACCGGGATGACGATGGCCATGAAGAGCATGGCGGCGAGCATCTCGACCAACGTGAAGCCGGCTGGCAAGTGCCGTCTACCACGAGAGCGTTGCCCGCGTATTTGTTCTCTGCACCGTGACATAATCCAGATGATTCTCCGATTCCGCGATGGCCGACCAATCGCCATCGCCCTGTTCGATTACCACCCGTTGCAAACTACCTTCTTCGATGGAGCCATCCGGCGAAAACAGGATGCTGGCACCCTGCTTCGGCAGCGGCACTCCTTGCTCAAACTGAAACCGCAGTCCGTCCCCCAGCTTGTAGCTGACATCTTTACCGGTTCCCGCTGGCGCCGTCGCGCCTGCGGCATTGAATCCATCCTGCACCCGCAGGCCGTACGTCCCGTCGGCGGGATTCATCCACAAAATCATCGGCAACCCTTCCGAGGCGGCTCGGCTCTGGCCATAACGCGTCAGGGCCAACAGTCGCTGGCCTTCTTCCTGGACCGTCTGCCCGTGAAAAAACCTCACCAACCGCGGCGCGCCGATGGCGATCACGATCGAGAGCAGGGCCATCACCACGATCAGCTCGATCAGCGTAAAGGCGCCGCCCAACCGTGGCCTAACGCTTCTGTTTTCCCTGGTCCCAACTCGTGATGTCATCGTCGCCACCCACGCGGCCATCGGGTCCCATGGACATGATGTCGTACGTGCTTGCATTGTGTTTTCCCGGACAATCGTAAATATAAGCCTGTCCCCATGGGTCGTTGGGGATGCCTTCCTGCTTGAGGTACGGACCGCGCCAATTGGGCGCGTCCTTGGGCTGGGAAACGAGGTCGTTCAACCCATTCTTGCCCTTGGGATAATAGCCATTGTCCACCTCAAAGGCATCGAGGGCGGTCTCGAAGTTGGAGATCTGCGTTTTCGCGGCGGTCATCCGCGCCTGTTCCGTGCGTCCCGCGAACTTCGGCACGACGATGGCGGCGAGGACCCCGAGGATCACGAGCACCAGGAGCAGTTCGATCAATGTGAACGCCTCTGCGCTGTTGCTGCGAGATTGATTTCTGATTGATTGGTTGCGTTTCATGATGACAGTTCCTTTGCTGTTTATTTGATGTAATCCTGAAGCGAGAAGATCGGGAGGACCATCCCGATGAAAATTGTGCCGATGAATCCGGCAATAAAAAAGAGCATCAGCGGCTCGGCGAGGGCCACAGCCATCTTCAACTCACGATCCAGGTCGCGCTCCGTGACGTCCGCCAGGCGGATCAGCTCCTGGTCCAGACGACCGCTTTCTTCCGCCACGGAAATCATTTCCAGGACGGAGCCGGTAAAAAGTTCCCGGCAACTGGCGAGGCTCGGTCCCAGCGCGGATCCTTCCTTGACGCGTTCGATGGAGTTGGTGACCGCATCCACGAGAATCTGGTTCCCGATGGATTTGCGGGCGACGTTCAGCCCATTGATCAGCGGCACGCCGGCGGCCAGTAGGGTCCCGAGCATGCGGCAGAAGCGTGCCATGGCAAATTGCGCGATGAGTTTTCCCACGATCGGCGCGCGCAGCAGGGAGCGCTCCCAAACGCGTCTTCCTTGATGCGACCGCAACCAGTTGCGAATGAAATAGCCGCCCAGCACCAATCCCAGCACCACAAACAGGCCATATGACCGCGCGACGGTGCTCGCAGCAACGATCATGCGAGTCAACAGCGGCATGGTTCCGCCGAAACCGGTGAAAATGGTCTGAAACCTGGGAATAAAGAACACCAATAGGAAGACGAGGACGGACAGGGCCAGGGTCAACAAGATTGTCGGATAGAGCAGGGCTGTCATCACTTTCGAACGCAATTCTTTTTCCCGTGCCTGGAAATCGGCGATCTGGGCGAGGACCAAATCGAGGAAGCCGCCGGTTTCGCCCGCTTCGACCATCGCCACGTAAACGCGCGGAAACGTATCCGGCCATCGTGCCATCGTATCGGCCAGCGTCGCGCCGTCCACGACGGAATCGTGGATTTCCTTCCACTTTGTCCGGGCGAGAGGCGTGGAGGCTTCGCGATGAAGGATGACCAGGGCCCGGCTGAGAGGGACGCCCGCCGCCAACAGGCTGGAGAGCAGGCGTGTGAAATTCTCCAGCGTGCGGCTGGAGATTTTCTTGGAAGCCCAGGGTGTCACCACCATTTCTTTCTTCGAGTCGCCGTTTTTTGCAGCCTTGCCGTTGGCGCCGGCGGACAAGCTGATGGGTGTCAGGCCGCGGCCTTCAATTTGACGAAAGGCTTCCTGTCGGCCGTCGGCATCGATGTTGCCTTCGGTGACGGTGCCGTCGGTCTGCAGCGCTTTGTAAAGGAAGAGTGGCATCGTTACGGTTTCCCGGGTGCCGCGACCGGCTCGGTCTTGTTGGTGCGCGCCACTTCCTTGGCGGTTGTCACGCTGAGCACTTCTTCGACGGTGGTGATGCCCAGGCGCACGAGGCGCCAGCCGTCTTCCGCCAGTGTGCGCAGGCCCGCGCGCCGGGCCGCGTCGCGGATGACGTCACTCGAAGAGTTCTTCAGGATCAACTGGCGGATTTCGTCGTCGGAGTCCATCCACTCGAAAATGGCGTGGCGACCGAAGAAACCGGTTTGCCGACATTCCCGGCAACCGACCGAACGGTAAATCGTGGTGTTGGCGGGAATACCCACTTGTCCTTTGAACGCACGGGCAGTCGGAGAGTCATCCACTTGTTTGCAATGCGTGCAGAGCACGCGCACGAGGCGTTGCGCCAGCACGGCTTCGAGGGACGAAGCGACAAGATAGGGTTCGACCCCCATATCGACCAAGCGGGTCAGGGCGCCGGGCGCGTCGTTGGTGTGCAGCGTCGAGAAGACCAGGTGACCCGTGAGGGAGGCTTGCACGGCGATTTGCGCCGTTTCCTGGTCGCGGATTTCGCCGATGAGGATGACATCGGGGTCGTGGCGCAGAATCGAGCGCAGGCCCCGGGCAAAGGTTAGTCCGGCTTTTTCGGAGACTTGAATCTGGTTGACGCCCTTGAGTTGATATTCGATCGGGTCTTCAATCGTGACGATCTTGCGGACAGCATCGTTGATTTCGTTGAGGGCGGTGTAGAGCGTGGAAGTTTTGCCGCTGCCCGTCGGGCCTGTTACCAAAATAATCCCGTGCGGCAATTGGAGGACGCGACGAAAGCGATCCAGTTCGGGTGTGTCCATGCCCAGTTCGCTGAGGCCGCGCAACGTGGCGTTCTGCCGTAGCAAACGCATGACCACGGCTTCGCCGTGGAGCATGGGGATGACGGAAACGCGGATATCCACTTCACCGTCATCGATACGGATCTTGATGCGACCATCCTGCGGCAGCCGCTTTTCGGCGATGTTGAGATGGCTGAGAATCTTGATGCGCGAAACGATCGCCGGTTGAAACCTCTTGAGTTGCGAGGGGACCGGAACTTCCTGGAGCACGCCATCGATCCGGTAGCGGATGCGAAACTCGTGTTCGAAGGGTTCGAGATGAATATCCGAGGCCCGCAGTTCGATGGCGTCGCGCAGCACCTGGTTGACGAAGCGGATGATGGACGCGTCTTCCGCTGCGGCGTCCAGATCGGTATCCTCCTCGGAGCCGTCTTCGCTGACGACTTGCAGGGGAGTTTCCTCTTCCAGCGTGCCGATGGTGTCCGCGCCCACGCCCAGCCGTTTCTTCATCTCCCGCTGGATCGCCTCGCTCGGGGCAAGGACGGGCTTGAGTTTCAAGCCCGTCATCGCCTTGAGGGTATCAAGCCCTTGCGTGGCAAACAGGCGGCTCGTGGCGACTTCCACCGAGCCGTTGACGCGCTTCAACGGGAGGAGTTCTTCCTTCAGCAGGATGCGCGGGGGAAACAGCGACAGGAGTTCCCGATCCAACTCGACGTTTTCCAGGTCGGTATAGGCCAGCCCGTATTCGCCGGCCAGCCAGCGAAGCACGTCTTCCTCGGACGCGACGGTCCTGGAGCCGTCTTCGCACCGACGCGCCAGGGTCGCGGCATCGGCAGTCGATAGCTGCCGGGCCTGCACCATTTTGTCGAGTAACTCGTTCACGCTGTGTTCCCGCGAATCCTTGTTGGCCCTGTTATGGTAGAAGTCCCATCGAGACTGCCGTGGCCTCCTGGCGAACTGTCAGCACTTTGCGGAGGTCTTCCTGGGCTTTTGTTAAAGCTGCTTCCTTCGCCTTGCGAGAGTCGCGAAGCTTCGCCATCTTCGCTTTCAACTCCTCCGGAGAAGCTTTTACATCCAGCGCCTTTTGGAGGTCCTCGGCTTCAGGACTCGGCGGGGCATTGAAACCACCGCGACCGCCAGTGCGAGCGGCGTTGTCACCACCACCACCACCGCCGGCATTACGGCGGCCACCGAAACCCATTCCGCTCATTGCTGCGCGCCGCGTATCCATTACCTTTTGGATCAGGCCCTTGACAGCCACCCATTCGTCATCGTTGGTCATCTCGAAGCGTTCCTTGAAGCGATCCATCATCTGCTGTTGAAATTGTGCCGGATCGAAATTCCCGCGCCCGCCGCCACCACCGCCATTGTCCTGTGCCATTACATTTCCCACCCCGGCCACAAGGGCGGCCAATCCAACCGTCAACAACAACGGTCTCATCATTCTCTTCATCGCCTGGTCTCCTCCAATTTGTTTGGTTGATACGTTCCGGTTATCGCAGATCAAGGTGCTCTGCGATTTGCCCTGCTACCTTTAGCAACCCAAATGCCACGTATGGAAAACCCTTTAAAATCAAGGAGTTGCCGCTATTCAGTGCGCATTGTCTTCACAGATACCGGTTGTCTATTGTGCAAACGTTGCGCAGAGGAGTGTTTGGCCGGAGGCATGTATGCAGGAGGGCGCGGGGGAGGTGCTTAGGAGGATGAAGCGGTGGGGGCCGCCCCGCGCGACTGCAGCCGAGGACGACTGGCAGCGTCCAAATTGTGTGGCGGGGGATCGACAATCACATTTCGACAGTGTCACAAATTGGCAACAATGCCCGAAGGCCCAGCGGCCTCGAAGAGCACATTCCCCGTCTAAACTGCCAACAATCCCGGGTAATTCTTGGCGTTCGGTTTGTGGTTTGGAAACAGCTTGTCGATGTTGCGCGCGCCGAGATGTTTTTGGGACAATTCGGCGAAGACGTCGCGGTAGTCGGTGGTCAACATCAGGTCGCGGCCTTCGAAAAGTTGTTCGCGGGCGAGGCCCGGCCACCGGCCGTAAACCTTGCCGCCACGGACGGGGCCGCCGAGCACCATGAAACAGGTGGCGTGACCGTGGTCGGTGCCACGGTTGCCGTTTTGGCGTACGGTGCGACCGAACTCGCTCATCGTCAGGATCACCACGTCGTTCATGCGATCGCCGAGGTCCTGGTACAACGCAGCGAGGCCGCCGGAGAATTCCGTGAAGCGATTGGCCAATTGGCCCTGCGCGCCACCCTGGTTGACATGGGTATCCCAGCCGCCGATCTCGGCAAAGGCGACTTCGACGCCGATGTTGGCCTTGATCATCTGGGCGATTTGCATCAGCGAACGGCCAAACGCGCCGTTGGGATAGGAAGCGCCGTTGCGCGGCGAATACTTCGTCGGGTCGGCGGCCTTCAACATCCCGATCGCGTCGAAGGCGTCCTTGCCATTGCCGTGAAGCAGGTCGCCCACGGCGCTTTCGTACATACCCTCGAATCCGCTCGCGGCGGAAGCGGTGGCGCTGTTAGGCGCGGAGTTGTCGCCGTTCACCCCGAATGATTTCAAGTCGGGTATGGCCAGCGCCTCCTGGTCGCCTTGCAACGTTCGCGGCAAGATTGATGTCATCGAGACGGCGCGGAAAGGAGTAAGTTTGGCGCGGTCCTCGGGGCAGTCCAGCAGCGCGCGGTTGAGCCAACCGGTGCGGATTGATTTATCATCCGTCACGCCGCATTCCATGAAATCCTGGGCGTCGAAATGCGAGCGGTTCGAGCTGGGCGAGCCGCACGCGTGAATCAGGGCCAGATGGCCGCTCTTATAGATGGGCAGCAGGGCGCCCATGTTTGGATGCAGGCCGAAAAACCCGTTGAGATCCAGAACGCCTTGCGGGCCGGACTTCTGCGTGGGCTGGGCGATGGCGATGTCGGAACGGGACTGGTAATAATATGGATCGCCGAACGGTACGAGCATCGAGAGTCCGTCCACCGCGCCGCGCTGGAAGATGCAGATGAGAATTTTTTTGCCGCCCGCGCGCGTGGGGTCGGCGGCAAAGACCAGTTGCTGGAGGAAGGAGGGGCCCCACAGCGGCATCGTGCCGACGGACACCAGGGCCAGACCGCCGCGTTTAAGGAATGCCCGACGTGTGAGTGTCATGATAGAGCTCCTTGCATTAGTGGCGTTGGAATTCCGGTGAACCGAGAACCAAGGCGGTGAGTTCAGGGACGTTGACGGTGCTGGCGTCGCCCGTCTGCTTGTCGGGGATTTGTTTCTCCAGTGTGGCGCGGGTGGCGGGCGCCATCTCGCCGTGGAGCAGCACCCGGTTCAATTGATCGAGGACCAAATCGGGTTTGTCGCTGTCCACGCCGCGAATCAGAATCAAATCCGCGGGAGGGGCGGAGACATTGACGACCTTGTGTTCCGACAGCGCGAGCGCGAAGTTCATGCGGGCGATCAACGCGCCCGCGTTGACCCATTTGCGCGAATCCTCGGTGTAGCCGGTCGGCGCCTGATAGGCGAACAAGGGCTGGCCCATCTCCATCACGGCAATGTCCAGCGATTTGCGCCGGGCGTTGGCGATCCGATCCAGGTTGCGTCCGAACGTGGCGCCGGCTTCCATGGCGAGGCGCTGGTTCATCGGCAGAAGATCATCCGGCACAATGGTCCGGCCCGTCGCGCGAACGGCGGATACGGCGAATTCGAAAGGCGATTTGATTTTCGCCCGATAAGCCTGCGGCGAGAAGAATTCGGGGCTGTAGATGATCGTCTGAACGACCGCGCGCAAATCGCCGTCGGTTGAGCGGAAGACGGCAGCGACGCGGTCCACCAGCGCGGGCGGCGGATCGTCGGCGACGAGGCGGCGGCAGAGTTCCGTGGAGATGAATTTCGCAGTCGAAGGATGCGAGGCCAGGATGTCGAGGACGGTTTCACCGTCCTTGATGCCGCCATTCGCCGGGATATCGTGACCGAGAACTGTTTTCGCGCCGTTGTCGTGACGGCGCGGTGTGAACGCGAACAGACCGGTTTGCGGGTCGACGCCCCAACCGGTAAAGCACCGCGCCACCTCCTGCACGTCTTTTTGCGTGTAGCCACCGTCCACGCCCAAGGTATGCAGTTCCATGATCTCTCGCGCGTAATTTTCATTGAGGCCGCCCACCTGCTTCGGCTTATTGTCCACGGTTTGCGCGGGCGCGCCGGGATTTTGCTGTTGTATGACCTGTTGACGGCGGCGCTGTTCATTGGGGGACACTTCGCGCGGGGCCGAGTTTTCGAAGTTATCCAGATAATGGAGCATCGCGGGGCTCTTGGCGGACGCGCCGAGCAGGTCGCGGAATTTGCCGAAGACATGCGGGCGGATGACGTCGCGCTCGTCGGCGACCTTGAGGACGCGGCACGGGCCTTTGCGGACGTCGATGTTGAAATGGTTGCTCCAGAAATCGACGAGCACCTCGTAGAGTTGCCGGGGTGAGTCGACGGCGCTGATGATCTTGGCGTCCTGCAGTTCCGCCACGGCGATTTGCGAACGGCGAGGGGGTTCACCATTACCGGGCCGCTTGGCCGGGGCCGGGCGCGCGTTCTGGGCGCTGGCGGAATTGGTGGAAGCGTCGGCCATGGCGGCGCTCTTCTTCTCGGCTTCCGCCCGTTCGATTTGCCGTTGTTTGTTTGCCTGTTGCAGATCGCGGAAATCGCGGAACAGGTCGGTTGGGCTCATGGCGAGGGCGTCGAATTTGGCGAGTTCAGCCTGGAGCGCGGAATCGTCGATCGTCTCGGGGTGCAACTGCTGGCGCATGTACTCCGTTAAGCCGATCCCCTGGATCCACTCCACGTCGCCGGGGCGCGGACCGTACCCGAGCCGATTGAGGACATGAATGATCCTCTGGCGTTCCGTAAGCGGTTGCGGTTGATCATCGGCGGCCCGCGCCGGACTGCCCGACAGTCCCATGAGCGCACTGATTACCAACAGCGCCCCGGCCCGCCAACTCCGCCCATGAACAAGTGAATTCAGCATTTCCGTCTTTCCTGCGCGAAAGCGAAACGTTCCGTTTCCAATTCTAGCGCGTACCGTGTCACCTGTCTATTTCCAACACCGGAGCACAACGGTTGGTTGTGCCGGAAATGTGTATTTTCACTAATGCTTAGAGTGACCCAAATCCCTAACAATGCGAATCGGCTCACACTGGGTGCCGCTGCCAATTCCAACGTCCGACTAGAGCCGACGAAGGCGGAGCGTTCGTACAGTACGCGCCCGCGAAGCTGACGGGCGGCAGTGATCTACGGCGACGACGCGGACTGCCGCACACCAAGCACCACTGCGATGTCACCGGCGAGGCTACTCACTTCTTCCGGCTGCGAGGCGCTCGTGCTCCAACGTTGGACTAGGCGGGAGCCAGCGACGTCAAAAAGGTAAACGTCATAGCGATCGGTCGCTCCGTCGCGACGGGTAAGCACCAGCCACTGATATCCCAACGGTCCCAAACCGTGGATCTCGGCGAGGTCCTGGCCGTGCACGTGGGTCACGGTTGGATGGTCGCAGAGCAATCCCTGCGCGATCAGATTGCCGGAGAGTTGGTCGCTGGCTGAAGAATCCTCGACGTCCCCGGTGAACACGGCCACGGCAAAGCGCGCCCCCTGGGGTAACCGCACCGACGCAGCGCCGTGCAGTGGCGGGGGCGTGGCGAATTTGACCGCGATTGCCAACGCGTGTTTCCGGTGCACGGGCTGGCCGCCAGAGTATCCCGTCGAAGGATTACCCACGTAGGCGCTGTAGCCACTCACGAACGAACTGCGATCCAGTAGCAGCAGGCCGTCCGCGCCCCACGCGGCGGCTTTTTTGCGCATTCCGTTTTCGAGGCTGCTCCAGGTCTGGATGCCCAACCCTTCCACCTCGATCTCGCCGAGTTTC
Source organism: Verrucomicrobiia bacterium (assembly GCA_035577545.1). Taxonomy (NCBI): domain Bacteria; kingdom Pseudomonadati; phylum Verrucomicrobiota; class Verrucomicrobiia; species Verrucomicrobiia bacterium. The sequence continues at coordinate 3,802 of DATLVI010000044.1, read as the reverse complement.
TCGTAAGCCACCGGCGGCTCCGTGCGGAACACCATGACCTTGGCCGGATCGGTGGGTGGATACGTGTGCGCTCCCGGATACAATGCCTGCTGACTTGCGCAGCCGGCCAGAGCGACGACGGCCAATGCGATGACTGCGATTCGAAACGATCGATTCATTGTGCCTCTCCTTTGGTTGGCTGCGGGGCGGAGCATGACACACGCCGCAATTCCTGGCAATCTTCTCGCGTTCGCTCTTGCAAGCGAGCCCGCGAAAGCAGGATAGGCGCCGTAATCGGTGCTGGCTCAGGCGACAGGTTAGGGCAACCCATGCTTCACTTCTTGGTGATCCTACGCCGAAGGGCATCCAGCGCCAGTATAAATGGCAAAGCCAGAACAACCGTCCCAACGACGACACGAATCCCCCTCAGGCCGAAAACAAGACCTGCAGTCAGACCTGCGAGGACGGCGCCTGTCATTTGGATGTACTGAGGCGTTTCTCGAAATCTATACATGCGGGTGTCCATCTATGGCGGCGTTTACTGCAATTGATTCAATATGGGATTGCCGGGAGGCGCGAGGCGCTGGATCTCCTGTATGAACTCGGCTTTACGGGGCTGAAAGAGAGGGACTTGAAGGGCCTTACTCTCGCCGGCCGGGTAAACCAGAATCCATTTTAGATTGAGGAATCGGAGCGTTCGGGCCCTTCCGATATCTTGCCATCGGACAAAACGTTCGTCTCCCATAAAAGACTGGGTCGTGACTCCGTCGGTGAAAATGGTGGTGGGGCAGAAAGTGGAGAGCATCCAGGCGCCGATGAGTAAGAAAATCGGTAATGCTCCACCAATAAACGTAAGTATATGGAGAATCAGTCCCAAAGTAACTGGGACGGGTATTCCCGAGTAAATCGCCAGTAGGAGGCAAAACGTCACAGGCAGGCCCAGCGCAAGCATGAAAATAAACATACTGAGGACGGATGATCTAAACTGCTTACCTTCGGTTGGTGGGGAAGCGGTCATGACGGCTGAAGTGTGTTAGGCAACAAAACAACTACCGATTCCGGCTGCCAATGTTCACCCACTGCCAAATTAAACTCCTGATGGGGCCGTAAGCAAAGCTTAAAGCAAGGCACCCACCCGTTCACCCCTTCGAGGAAGGGGAATCCTCCTCCGCCAGAAGCTACGGCGGACAAGCCTGCGTGTATCGTAAATTGATAATTTCACTGGACAGGGCCTGGTAGGAAGGGTATGGTCGGCACGTGAGTTATGGACGGACAGGACGGTACGAAACCCTGCGGGCTTCGTACCCTGCAATTCGGAGGCGGCACGGTGGCCCTACTTTGCTGGAACGCTACGAAGGCCAGACACGCGCCGTGGCTAGAAGGAGAAAGGCGGCAGGCGGAACCGCGCTCACCGAGCGCGGCTACAGTGGCGATCCGTCCGGCCGTTTTGCGGGACGCGTGGGATCCCCCCCTATACGTTTCTGCGAAACGAACCCATTTTGGTTTCGCGGACTTTTCGTTGGATTGATTTCATGTGCAGGGACTTATATTTTTTGCAGAGTCGTTTGCAAATGGGTTCGTTCTGGAAAAACGAACCCATTTGAGAGGGGTTTTAGGGAGGTGTTCATTGAAAATTGGGTTCTTTTTCCGGAAAACGAAGCCACGGAGAGGAGCCGCGACGGTAACGTCCCTCCCACATTACATCCCCGAAAAGGATTCGGGGCGGGCGGGCCGGAGGTAGGCCCGGATTCAACGCTCATCACTGGCGCGAGTCAGGATGGCCGGGTGATTGAGTCAGCACCCGACGGGTGGGCCGGTGACAGACAACGGAATCTACGGCACGAGGCGGACCCGGTAGAATCGTTGGGTGGCTGTCCCGAGGGCATTGGTGGCGAAGAGGCTGCTGCCACTCGCGGTCAAGGTGCTGCCGACGTTACTCCAATTGGTTGGGTTCATGCTGGTGGAGGACTGCACTTGATAGACCAGCCCGGACATCGTGCTCCAGGTCAGCCTGATGGTGTTGTTGGTGCGCGTCACCGCCAGGAACTGGGGTTTAGGAAGGGGCGTCACGGTGACGTCGTCGAGGGCGAACAGGGACGAATCGTTGCGGAATCCGAACTGGAGGACGGTGCTATTCCCGGTGGCGACAACCACAAACTGGAAATACGTCCAATCATAAGCCGGCTGGTTGAACTGGACGGAGTTGGTGGCCCCGTTCCACGACACCAGGAATTCATTTGGAATCGTACCGAAACCGAGATCCAAATTCTCCCGCCAAAACGAAAGCAGGTAGGGCTGGCCCGGCAACGTCGCCAGGGTTTGAGAAAGAAAGCCGACCGAGCCACCCTCGCTCAGCACCGCGGAATAGGTCCCGTCGTAGGGCGCGACGAAGAGCGAGCCGTCGTCGACATAACAGAAGCTTCCGGAGGGGTCGCCGGTAATGGTCCAGGAAGTGAAATCGCCGGTTTCAAAATCGCCATTCTGCACGAGCGGCTGCCCCACGAGCAGCGTGAACTGGCGGTTCAGGGCGATGCCGCTGTTCAGATTCTTGAAACTTACGTTCCCCGAGTAGATGTTTGCCGCGAGCGAATTAGCCGTGGAGTTCAAACTCACGGTCACGGTCTGCTTGGCCGGGCCGGACGCCAATGTACCGTTGGAAGGCGACACACTCAGCCACGCTGGTATATTGAGTGCCGACCAACTCAGAGTGGTTGTTCCCGCGTTGCTCAGGGCGTAGGTCTGGGAGGTTATGTTGAACGGGCCGCCGACCGGACCGGTGGCCGTGAAGCCGGTCACGGGTCGGATCCTCAACGCGTCAGGTGGACGGGAGAGGGCGTTGACGAGGTTGCTGCCCGTTGGGGTTCCCCAACCCGTGCAGAGGTCGTAGCCGGGGACGGCGGAGAATTGAGTAGGGCTGCCGATCCATTCATTATTGCCGGTCGTGGTGTCCTGGAAATCGGAGGTATAATCCAGTTCGGTGCCGATGAGATAGACGGCTGGATTGATGAAGCCGACCGGGGGCTTGCCGTTGGCCGCGGCCTGTTGGTTGACCAGCGCGATAAACGCCGCCCACAACGGCGAGGCAACACTGGTCCCACCGATCCCGGGATATTCGGTGCCGTTATTGGCGATGACGTCAACGTTGTCGGCGGTGAGGGCGACATCGGGAACGTTGCGCATGGTCGTCGACCCGCCGTTGGCGGTCGTGGCAATACCCTGCTGCCAGCTTGGAATCGAGTAGGAAGTGCTGATGCCGCCACCGCTGCCGATACCGTCCTCCGCAGAGCCGAATTCCACACCCCAATTCCACGCGGTTTCGGACACATACGGCCCCTCCGGACCGGTCGTCGTCAAGGTCGTCCCACCGACACTGGTGATGTATGGATCGTCTGCGGGAAAATTGGTGGAAGTCGAACCGATATACGCGTCGCTGTCACCCGAAGCCGCGAAAAAGGATTGCCCCTGGGCCGCCATTTGCTGGAAGATCTGATCGGCGTTGGTATCGGGACCATCGCCCCAACCCCAAGAACAACTGAGTTGCCGGGCCTGATTGTCCGTGGCCATCCGGTTGAGGACGTCGTTCGGTATGGCGTTGGTCTGCGCTTCGTAGAGGATCACCTTGGACAGTCCGGGTGCCATGGAGATCACCATTTCAATGTCGAGCGAGACTTCGACAGTGCCATCGCCACCGTTCGGAGTCCCGTCATACCCATCGATGTAGACATTCGTGAGGGCAACGTTCGGCAGGCCGGCCATACTCTCGTAGGTGGTGATGTCGTTCGGGTAATAACCGTCAAATTGCACAAGCGCGATCGTCTGGCCC
>DATLVI010000043.1 GCA_035577545.1 Verrucomicrobiia bacterium | reverse complement strand
GTGTTATCGCCGAGGTGACCTGCGACTTCGCACGTCAGATGAATGCCGCTGGCCTTGTCGTCGATTGTAATGGCCTGATTGATCGGCGGCAGGTTCTCGGTGAAAAATTCGATGTCCACAACCGGCCCGATGACCTGCGCGACCTTACCTTTTTGATGTCCGTCTGTGCTCATGGTGCTTTTGTCTCCTGCGAAAACTATTCTTTCTTGGCCAACGCGTCGGCGCCCGCGACGACTTCCAACAGGGCCGTGGTGATGGAGCCCTGACGGGCGCCATTGTACTCGCGGGTCAGGCTGGTAATCATGTCGGAGGCGCTGTCCGTGGCCGCTTTCATGGCCACCATGCGCGCCGCCTGTTCGCTGGCGAGCGACTCGACGAGCGCACGATAAGCCAGGACTTCGATGTACTGCGGCAATAATATGTCCAGCAGTTCCTCGGCGTCCGGCTCGAATTGATAGGCGGTCTTTGTCGTCTTCTCAGCGCCATCGGTCTGACCGAGTGGCAACAACTGGATGACGGTCGGTTCCGATCGCAGCACGCTGACAAATTTCGCGTAGCCCAGGTAGACTTTGTCGTATTTGGCCGCGCCGTAATCGGCAATGATCCGCTTGCTGATGTTACCGACTTCCTCGAGGCGGACATCGCGCGAAGGCTGCGGGAAGTGTTGCGAGATCTTGTACCCAAGATGCTGGAAATGGTCGCGTCCCTTGCGTCCCACAGTGATGATTTCCACCGGCACCGCCTGCTCGTTCAAGAACCGCTGAGCCTCACGGAAGATACCCGCATTGAATGGCCCGCACAAACCGCGATCGGACGTGATCAATACGAGGGCCACATTCTTTACTTCGCGCTCGGCCATCAATGGATGCCGGCCCGAGCCGCCGCTGGAGGCCACGACGTCCTGCAAAATCTCGGAGAGCCGTTCTGCATAGGGCCGCGCCGACACCGCCTTGCTTTGTGCGCGCCGCAGACGGGCCGCGGCGATCATGTTCATCGCGCGCGTGACCTGGCGGATGTTCTTGACGCCCTTGATGCGGCGTCGAATGTCGCGAAGCGAGGCCATGGCAGCTTACTTGGCGGAGAACAAGCCCTTGAATTCCTCAGCGGCCTTCTTCAAGCCCGCAACGATTTCCTCGGTGAGTTCCTTGCGGTCGCGCAGCCCCGTGACCACCGTGGTGTACTTGCTCTTGAGGAACTGGAGAAACTCGGTCTCATATTGGCGGATGGCCGAGACGGGGACCCCATCCAGATAACCATTCGTGGCGGCCCAGATCACCGCGACCTGGTCTTCGCTGCTCATCGGTTGATACTGCGGCTGTTTGAGGAGTTCCACCATGCGCTGACCGCGGTCGAGTTGCGCCTTGGTCGCCTTGTCGAGATCGCTCGACAACTGCGCAAAAGCCGCCAATTCGCGGTATTGCGCCAAACTCAGGCGCAAGGTGCCGGCGATCTTCCGCATCGCCTTTGTTTGCGCGCTACCGCCGACACGGCTGACCGAGAGGCCGACCGATACCGCGGGGCGAATGCCCGAATAGAAAAGGTCGGACTCAAGGTAGATTTGCCCGTCAGTGATGGAAATGACGTTTGTGGGAATGTAAGCCGAGTAGTCACCTTCCTGCGTCTCAATGATCGGCAACGCCGTGAGGGAGCCGCCACCTTTCGGATACACCGGATTGAGTTTGGGCGCGTCGATATTGAGTTTCGCAGCGCGCTCCAGCAACCGGCTGTGCAGGTTGAAGATGTCGCCGGGGAACGCTTCACGGCCCGGTGGACGGCGCAGCAGCAGGGAAACCTGGCGATACGCGACGGCGTGCTTGGAAAGATCATCGTAAATGATCAGGGCGTGGCGACCGAGGTCGCGGAAATACTCGCCCATCGCGCAGCCCGAGTACGGCGCGACGAACTGCATCGGCGCGGCATCGCTGGCGGTGGCGCTGACGATGATGGTGTAATCCAGCGCGCCATATTTCTCCAGCGTTTCCACGACACTGACAACGGTGGACTTCTTCTGGCCGATCGCGACGTAGATGCAAACGACGTCGCCGCCCTTTTGGTTGATGATCGTGTCGAGGCAAACGGCGGTCTTGCCTGTCTGGCGGTCGCCGATGATCAGTTCGCGCTGGCCGCGACCAATCGGGATCATTGAGTCGATCGCCTTCAGGCCGGTTTGCAGGGATTGCTTCACAGGCTCGCGTTCGATGACGCTGGGCGCGCGCGATTCAATAGGGCGAAGGCTCTTGGTATTGATGGGGCCCTTGCCGTCGATGGGCTGTCCGATGGCGTTGACGACACGACCAAGCAATTCGTCACCCACGGGCACGGACAACGGGCGGCCGGTGCGCTTGACGAGATCGCCCTCGGAAATCTGGGTGAAGTCGCCGAGAATCATCACGCCGACCTGCTCCTTTTCGAGGTTCAGCGCCATGCCGAAGATGTTATTGGGGAATTCCAACATTTCCTCGGCCATGCAATTCGGCAGGCCCTTGATGCGGGCGATACCGTCGCCGCAATCGATGACCTCGCCGACTTCCTGGACGCTGACTTCGGTTTTGTATTCCGAAATACTGCGGCGCAAGACGTCGGAAATCTGTTTGGAATCGAGTGAAAGTGTGTCGGGCATGGTCTACCTCGTTACTGCGCTAAGCGTTCTTTAATTTGGTCGAGTTTGCGGCGCAGGCTGCCGTCAATGATCTGTTCGCCAACCTTGATAATGGCGCCGCCGAGGATCGCCGGGTCAACCCGCTGGAAAAGTTGCACGCTCTTGCCGGTGATGCGGGACAGCTCGGTTGCGAGCCGCTTGAGCGTGGCGTCATCCAATGTGATCGCCGTGGTGATCTCACCGCTGACGTTCTGGCGCGCGTCATCGGCGCTGCTGTCAAATTCTTCAATGATGTGCAAGACGCGACCGCCGCGATCCTGATCGCTGAGGGTGATGAGGGTGTTGAGCACGAGCGGATGGACGCGGCCCTGGAAGAGCGCGGCGAGCGCCTGGCGTTTGCCTTCGTGTTTGACATTCGGGTCTTTGAGGAATTCCAGCAGGTCGGGATTCTTCTTGAGCAACTCCCGAAGACGGAACAATTCTTCCTCGACGCGAGTGACGACACCTTCGGCCTGCGCCATTTCGAAGAGGGCGCGGGCGTAACCAGTGTTGATGGGGTCGTGCGGCATGGGGTCAGTCGGTTGCTCAGGAACGTTGCACTTTACCGAGGTCCTTGATCAGGTTGTCAATGAGCTGGCGATGGGTCGCTTCGTTGACTTCCTTTTCGAGGACCTTCGAGGCGATCTGGACGGAGAGGCTGGCGACCGTGTCCTTCAACTCCTGGACGCCTTTTTCCTTCTGTCGGACAATTTCCTCCTGGGCGCGCTGCGCGACCGCGGAGGCTTCGGCATTGGCTTTCTCGACGACTTCCTTGCGAACGCGTTCGCCGAGTTGGCGGGCCTCTTCAATTACCTTGCCGGCCTCGTTGCGGGCGTCGGCGATCTGCTTCTGGTAATCCTCCATCAGTTTCTTCGCGTCGGCGCGCTGTTTCTCGGCTTCCTCGATGGACTTCTTGATGGTCTCACCGCGGCGGTCGAGCGCCTGTGCTATGGGTTTGAACGCAAACTTCGCCAAGAGGACGAGCAGGACAACGAAGGTGACCAGTGTCCAGATTTGCAGGCCCCAGTCGGTCGGTGGGATCTGGCTGCCTTCGCCGGGGGGCAGCGCGGTGGCCGCTTCCTCCGCCCAGGCCACGGCGCCGGTGAGGGCGACGAAAGGCAGCGTGGCGAGGAGCGTACGGATGATGCGATGAAGTGTCTTCATGGGACGGTCTACTTCGCGGCGAGCAAGATGAAGGTGATGAGCAGGGCGTACAACGCCTGCGCTTCGACGAGGGCAAAGCCGGTGAACATCAAGCGTTGCACCAGCGGCAGCGCCTCGGGTTGGCGCGCGGCCGACTCGATGCTTTTGCCGAAGATGACGCCGATGCCGACGCCGGAGCCGAGGGTGCCCAGGCCGACCGCCAGACCAGCGCCCAGCTTGGCCAGCGCGGCGGTGCTGATGAGTTGCGCTGCTTGCGTGACTGTATTCGTGTCCATTACGTATTCTCCAGGTATTTGATTCTGCTAGTGTGATTCTTCGAGTGCTTCGCCCAGGTATAATGCGGTCAACAAGGCGAAAATGAAGGCCTGTATGAAGGCCACAAAGATTTCAAAGCCATCCATGACGATGACGCCCACCAACGGTACCGGGGCGAGGATTTTCATGAGGATCCCGTGCTGCAAAAGATACGTAACGCCGATGAGTTCACCCGTGAGCAAGACGAGAATGATCTGGTGGCCAGCGGTCATGTTGGCGAAAAGACGAATGGCGAGGGAAAAGGGTCTCGCAAAAATGCCAATCAACTCGATGAAGGGCATAAGTGTGTAACGCAGCCAAGCTGGTGCGCTATGCGGGAATAGCAACTTCAAGTAATACATGGGACCGTGTCGTTTGACAGCCACAACCTGGACGACAAGGAATACGATGATCGCCAGGACAGCGGTGACATTGAGGTTGCTCGTGCCCGCATGAAAGTAACCGGGAACAGGAATCAGGCCAATGAGATTGCTGAACAAGATGAAGAAAAAAACGGTGGCCACGAACGGGAACCACGCCGCGCCGTGATGTCCCATGAACGCGTCGGAGACATTCTCGCGAACGAACTCGAGCATCGACTCCACGAGATTCGCGAAGCGTCCCGTGCCATCCTCTTTCATGGCGCGCGCCGCGCCGACCAGGAAAACAAAGGTGAACAGGCCGCCCAGCCACAGGATCACGACGAAATTCGTGATGCTCAAATTGAGCCCGAACAGCTCGATTACTTTATGTACGATTACATGGTGCTCGCCCATCGCTAAATCCTACCTCTTGGGAAAAATCAACTGTTTCAACTGCACTAAGAGCGGCGCAGTATAGGTAACGGCCAAAGCGCCCGTCAACCAGTATTTGTCCGCTTCGGTGTACTCGAATGCCAGCCACCAAGCCACGACCACAAACAGGAGTCGCCCCACCGCACCGGGAATCAACACGGACACCCCTTTTGGCTGCACGACCTGGCTCTTCAGCCGTAATTCGTGAACCTGCAGGGCGGCGCTCACACCGCCGATCAGCACGCCGAAGACAACTCCTAAAATTACCGGGCGATCCAAGTTCACTTCGGCTTCGCTCCACCGTCACGAAAGGCGCGGTACACGACCTGAAAACCAGCTGCTGAACCCAACAGAAAGAACACAATCAGAAACATCGGTGACTTACCGGTTTTTTTGTCGATCCAGTACCCGATGGCCGCGATAACCACCGTGGTCAAAACCATCTGGGTACCCAAGGCCATATACCGGCCCATGCCTTGAAAGTCTTTGCCCAAATTCATCGGGATTCGCTTGCGACAACGTCAGTTCGGGCAACCAAAAGTGTGTGAAAACTATCACAAAGTCGAATCGAGGCAAGCAATTTTTTCGGGATTTGCCGTGTATGGCTGGCCGTGTTATGAACAGCCAGCAATGCGCCGGGCTATCATTGATATCGGGACGAACACGGTTAAGATCCTTGTTGCGGATGTACAACAAGGGCAAGTGGTTGTGGTGATGCACAAAGACCGTGTGGCGCGCCTGGGTCAAGGAGTTCATGAACGCGCGCGGCTTTCGACCGAAGCGATTGATCGGACGCTTCAAGCCATCAACGAGTTCCACTTGGAGGCCAAGGCAACGGGTGCCATCCATATAATAGCGCTGACCACGAGCGCGTGCCGCGATGCTGCCAATCGCGATGAGTTTTTCGATGCGGTACGCCAGAAGTGCGGGCTGGAGGTGCAGTTGGTGTCGGGAGATCGCGAGGCGGAGTTGATTTTCCGCGGCGTGTCGAGCGACCCAGAATGGACGGGCGCGCCGCTTTTGGTGATGGATGTCGGCGGCGGGAGCGCGGAGTTCATCCAGGGGCGCGATGGGGAGATGGAACTCTTCAAGAGTTTGCCGCTCGGGGCATTGCGGCTCACCGAACAATTCGGCGAGGGAAGATTGGCGGAACTCCGCGAGCATCTGCGTGCGGTTTTGCGACCCGCGCTGGCGGGTTACAAAATGGGCGAGGGTCAGATGATTGGTACTGGCGGTACGATCTCGACTTTCGCACGAATGGAGTGGGGAGCCGTTGATCACGTGAAAATTTCACGGGAGGCGCTGCTTGAATCCGTGCAGCGGTTGGACGCAATGCCACTGGCCGAACGGAAAAAGGTGGCCGGTTTGCCTGCCGATCGCGCGGACATCATCGTCACCGGTGGCGCGGTGTTCCTCGTTGCCATGGAAGCGCTGGGAGCGGTCGAATTGACGGTGAGCGTCCGCAATCTTCGGTACGGAGCGCTGCTCGAGGGCTGAGCAGCCGAAACATCGTCCTTGTCATCGACAGCGTCCCGGGACAAATTGCGTTAGCTTCGATTGATGAAAGCGGTCTCGAATGCAATTCACGGAGCCATCGCGATCCGCAGCCGCGCGGAGCGCGTCGGCATGCGGATCCTCGGCACACTGGACGTGTTGCGCGAACTGGGTGCGTTTGCTGTCATCACGTTGGGGGTCACGCTCACCAAGTTCAACGTCTCGAAGCGCGTGGTTCGTCCCCTAATCTTCGCCCAAATCTGGAATGCAGGTGTGCGCTTACTGCCGATGATCGGCTTGATTGGAGCGGCACTCGGGTTGGTGATCGTGGGGCAGACGGTCGCCCTGCTCTCACGCGTCGGGGCGCAACAATATATTGGGACGGTGATGGTGACCGTGATTGTTCGCGAACTGGGTCCGTTGGTGACGGCGCTGATCGTCCTGGCGCGCGCGGGCACCGCGAATGTTGTCGAACTCGGGACGATGCGGGCGCTCGGCGAAGTCGAGGCGCTCGAATCGCTGGGGATCGACCCGATACACTATCTGGTCATGCCGCGCGTGATTGGTTTGGCGACGGCGGTGTTCTGCCTCACGACCTACCTGGTACTCATCGCGATAGCGGGCGGCTATCTTTTTGCGTTCATCGAGGACGTGCCGCTGACCCTGACGGATTATCTTGCGCAACTCAACAACGCGCTACGCTGGGAGGATTTTGCGTTGTTTGCGTTGAAGACGACCCTGTTCGGTGTCGTTATCGCCGTGGTGAATTGCTATCACGGGCTGGCGCGTCCGCTGAATGTTGAAGACGTCTCGCAGGTGACAGCGCGCGCGGTCGTCGAGAGCGTGACGGCCTGCGTGCTGCTCGATGCCTTCTTCCTGCTGGGGTATTTGTTTTAGGATGATGCCAATGAAAGCGAAGCGACCTTTGCGCTGGTACCATGTGCGATGGCAGACAGTGGTGATCCTGGGCATCGCGTGGTATTTTCTCATTGGCCGATATTGGCACCCGGCCGGCTCCGGGCCGGCGGGCCCATCCGTGCCGCTGGACCCATTCCAACGAGCCTGGTCAACCAACCAATTTGCTCTCCTTGGCGTCGGGGACAGTATCACGGCCGGCTTCGGAACGATGGGGAAGCATGGATACTTTGATTTGTTACTCAAGAACGACGACGCAAAATGGCCGGACATGCAGGGTCGAGACCTGGAGCACGTATTTCCCAATCTCACTTCCCGCAATGTTTCCGTTTCGTATACGGTACTGGAGGAACACCTCCGATATGAGTTGCCGAGTATCCCGCCTTATCCGCGAACGGTGCACGGCATCGCGGTGATTACAGCGGGCGGGAATGACCTGATTCACAATTACGGTCGGTCAGCGCCGCGCGACGGGGCCATGTACGGCTGCAGCTATGCGCAGGCCCTCCAGTGGAAAGAAAGCTTCGCCGCGAAGCTGAAAGCCTTGATCGATGGCGTTACGGCCCGCTTTCCCGGGGGATGCGACGTGTTCCTGGGCAATTTCTACGATCCAACGGATGGTGTTGGCGATATTGAGCGCGCCAATTTGCTCTTGCCGGCGTGGCCGGACGGACTGAAAGTGCTGCCCATTTTTAACGGCCTCATTGCGGAGACATGCAACAGCTACACCAACGTTCATCTGATTGATTTTCATGCGGCCTTTCTTGGACACGGGATTCACTGCCGCGACTCCCGGAATCCGTACTATCGAAAAGAGGATCCACACTATTGGTACTTCATGAATCTGGAGGACCCGAATAGCCGTGGCTACGATGCGATTCGGCGGTTATTCCTGATTGAAATGAGCAAGGTGTACCACCATGGGTGATGCAATCCAAAACAACGTGAAGCCGGATGCTGTGGCCATCGAGTTGGCGGGCGTGCAGGTGTCCTATATGAATGCGCCGGAGATTGGATTGATAGAAGATGTCAACTGGCGTATTGGGGTTGGCGATTTCTGGGTGGTCAGTGGGCGTCCTTCGAGCGGCAAATCGTCGTTACTGCTGACGGCCGCGGGAATGAACCGGCCGATTCATGGGACGTTGCGGATTCTGGGAAAAGATGTGGCGGAAGCGCATGAAAAGGACCGGGTGGATTGGCGTTGTCGCATCGGGTATGTCTTCGAGTACAGCGGACGGTTGTTCAGTCATTTGAACGTGGCCCAGAACATCGCCTTGCCGATGCAGTACCATCCGGGGCTGGAGGAAGCCGCTATCGCGGCGAAGGTGGATGAACTGCTCACGATGACGGAGTTGCAGGATTACGCGGGCCATATGCCGAATCGCCTGAGCCTGGGCGTCCAGCAACGCGTCGGGTTGGCGCGCGCTTTGGCCCCGGTTGGAGAATCCGGGTCAGTTGAGATTTTGTTCCTGGATAATCCGCTCTCGACATTATCGCTTCGTGAATGCCGTTGGTGGCTGGATTTTTTGCGACAATTGCAGGAGAGTCATCGATCCAAGGACAAACCGCTCACCCTCGTGGCCAGCGCGGACGATTTCCGCGGCTGGTTGGACGTAGCGAGCCGTTTTGCGATTGTGGAAAGCGGACGCTTCCGTGTCGTTGGCGGACGCGACGAACTGTCGGCCAGCGCCGAACCGGTGGTGCAGGATTTTCTGGCGAAAGGGTTTTGATATGGCGATACAGGATTTGACGCCCCAGTTGCGGACGCGCTTGCAGCGCGTCGAGAAGATCGTGGGTTTTTTCGTGATCTTCGCGGCGCTCGTGCTGGTAGTGGGCTTTGCGTATTACCTCTATCACACCGCGGAACGCAAAGGCTGGTTCATCCCGAAGTGTCCGTACTTTACCTTTGTGCAAAGCGCCGAGGGGTTAAAAATCGGCGACCCCATCGTGCTTATGGGGTTTGACGTTGGCAAGATCACCGTCATCACAGCGCAATCACCCGCCGAGCATCAGGTCTACGTTGGCATAGAGGTGCGCAAGCCATATTACGGGTACATCTGGACGGACTCGGTGGTGCGCGTCACGGCAATTGGACTGCTGGGCGGTCGCGGTTTGGAAATCACGCCGGGTGTAATGGGCGCACCGACGGTCTACGAGCAGGGCGATGTCATCAGCGAGTTGTTAATCGACGGCCATAAGGTGCCATTTACCCAGGCTCCCAAAGGTGTCTATTTGACCGCCGCTGAAGAGCCGGCCCTCAGCGATCGCGCGCAGCGACTGGTCGGCACGGTCGAGCAGGCACTGCCCAATATTCTCGGCCTGACCAACCAGCTTTACACGGTGTTGACGAACACCGCGCAGCTTACAGCCAACGCAAACCAGATGGTCACCAATCTTACCGTCATCACAGCGAACCTACGCGACCCGCACGGATCATTCGGCGAATGGCTCATTCCGGGCGACCTGCATACGAGCGTGAACACGAACCTCGCCGCCATCGCCGCGAGCCTGAACGACACGATCTTGAACCTCGCCGCCATCACCAGCAACCTCAACGCCCAAGTCGAGTCGAATGACAAAATCCTCACGCGCATCTCCAGCCTCGTTGTGGACACCGACAACCTCGTGCAGGGATTGAAGAAACACTGGCTCCTGCGCGGCGTCTTCCAGAAGATGAGCAGTCAGACGAATGCGCCGCCGTCAACGACGCCGGCAGTGCGACCGGCGGAGGAAAAAAAGTGATTTGAGTTTTTGGAGCGAGCAGAACACTTCTCACGAATCTGTCCACCGGCGAATTAGCCAAAGGGCCAGCAGGAGCAGGGCGCCAATGCCAATCGCGCCAAAGCCAAGACGGATTGCGAGTTTCGCTGCTTCCTGTTTGTCTGGTGGTGCGAGCAAGCCGGCGACCACACCGGCCAACCCCATGAGAATCAGCAATGCCGCCAGAGTGACGAATATGACTTTGTACTCGGCGGGGGTTGCTGGTTTCGTCGGTAGTCGGAGCCAGAACATAGCCAGCCCAACGATCAAAAGTTGATCCGGCGCCAATGTTGTACGCTCAGGTCCTGTATCATTTCGGAGGATCCAACCTGGGCGCGGCGATGGTGTTCGTGGATGTTGTTGGCTGCACAACTTCTTGCTGAATGCCACGATAGATAAGAATTCGGGCACGCTCGGCCGGTGGGAAACGAAAGATTTGAGGCTCGTTCTTCGGGGTGTGCGGGGGATCGCGGTGAAGTTTGTCGTATGGTCCGTACGGCCACTCTTTCGGCTTATCCGGAGCGGCGCCATCAGCAAACACACCGGCAACCGAAAGCGAAGCGAACAACATTGCTACCAAGAGCAATTTCACGACGCACGGAGTGTACTGGGACCGGGTTAAAAACTCAAGGGCAGGTGTCGCTTAGATTATTCAGGTTTTCGTGATCGACGGTGAAGGTGATGGATTTTTGTCCTTCGCTGCGGGTGATCTTGAAGACGAAGATCGTGTCGTAATCTTTGTGGGGCCATGACGGAACCAGCGATGGGTCGCCGCCATAGGTTTTGATGATATTTCTTGCGAACTCGCTGAGGACGACGTGTTCCCACACGACGAAGATGGTCGCGCTATGATAAGGCGGTTTCCCCAGTTGGTGTTCGAGGCGGTCGATTTCGCTAAAGCCGAATTCTGTATCGACCGGCAAGCCGCAGCGAATGGCGGTAGGCTCGATGGTGGCGAGGGGGCGCACATAAAAATATCCGACACTATTTTCCTTTTGATCGACTTTGTCGGAGGGATTGGGAGCGAAAATGAATTGGGGGGAACCGTATTTTCCGAGCAACACGGCAGGCAGGGCGAGGGCGCGATTGAGGCCGCGGCAGTTCAATTGCCCAAGCGCTGCGGCAGGTTTTTCACCATGCCGGATGCAGACGATGATTTCCGTTTGCGTGGAGGCGGCGGAAGAAACCGTTGAGTTGGTTTGTCCGTTAACGCGGACGCAAACCGTGGATCCAATAAGAAGCGTGGTGAGAAATCTTTTCATGATTTTGCGTGCGCATTTAAGGGCAACCACGCAGGAGTCGCAAGCCGGAAAAGGAGAGGCTAAAAAAAGCACCTTTCTTCTAGACATCGAATTCCGATAGTAGTAGGGTGCGGCATGCTCATTGACAGGGAAATCCATGGCGGCGAGAGCAACAATATGGCGCAATTGTTCGCTTCGAAGAGGCCGAGGAGGGGGCAAGAGAGGGCCCATATACGTTTCTGCGAAACGAACCCATTTCGGTTTGTCACTTTTTGCCTTGTATCACGCGTATTGGCAGAATGTTACGACGTTTGCAGTCGGCTTTGCAAATGGGTTCGTTCTGGAAAAACGAACCCATTTCGGAGGCCTTTTTGAGGGGAAATCACCAAGAAGTTTCCATCATATCATATTTGTACCCGCATACACCGGGGCGACCTAATAGGTTCGGAATGACATTTCAAGCTGACTGACTGTAAAGTGCGACCCGCATCATGATGAAATCCAAAGTGTGGCTTCCGTATGTCGTACCGATGGGGATTTACATGGCGTTCCTGCTGGTGCAGACGAACGCGAATTTGTTGTGGCTGTATCCAGCGAAGGTCGTCGCGGTAGCGGCGGCGCTGATTTACTTTCGCAAGGACTACGAGGAATTGCGATCGGGGTTCTCCCTGCTGGCGGTGGTCGTCGGGCTCGTGGCGATTGCGATCTGGATTGGGATCGATCCGTTTTATCCGAAGTACGGCAGCGGGGCGGCGTTCGATCCGACGACGATCTCATCGCTGGCGCAGCGGAACATGTTCCTCGCGTTTCGCGTTGTCGGCGCAGTGATCGTGGTGCCGGTGATGGAAGAATTGTTCTGGCGCGCGTTCCTGATTCGCTGGCTGGTGAACGAGGACTTCAAGAGCGTGCCGGTCGGCACGTTCACCGGACTATCGTTCGCGGTGACCGTGGCGATGTTCGGCGCGGAGCATTACCAGTGGCTGGCCGGGTTGATTTGCGGGGCGCTGTACAATTGGCTGTACTACAAACGCAAGGATGTGTTCGCGTGTGTCATTGCCCACGCGGTGAGCAACGCAGTGCTGGCAGCCTGGGTCCTTGCTCGCGGCGATTGGAAATTCTGGTGAGCGGAAGATGAAAAAGGACCGCAGCGTTGACGGGGCAGCGCAGTCGACCCAGGGCCTGCCGAATCGCCTGCTTGTTTACCTGCTTTTTGCGGCGGCCGTGATTTCGCTCTGGGTCTTTCGGCCCGTGCTCGCCAATGGCTTTGTCAATTGGGACGACCAGATCTACCTCACGGAGTTGGCGCGGATGGGGAAGTTTTCGTGGGCGTCGCTACGCTGGATGTGGACGTCGCTGCAACCGTTCTATCTCCAGCCGATCGTGTGGATGACACATTTGGCGGATTACCAACTTTGGGGCATGACAGCCACGGGGCATCACGCGACGAACTGGCTGTTGCACGGTATCTACGTCGCGCTGGTGGGGACGTTGGTTTGGCTACTGACCGGGGCAGCGAGAAATGTTCGTATGCCGGAACGGCTGGCGATGAGCGCGGGAATCGCGCTGGTCTGTGGGATTCATCCGTTGCAGGTGGAATCGGTAGCGTGGGTGGCTGCACGCAACGGCTTGTTGTGTTCAGTGTGGATGGTGGCGGCCTTGTGCGCGTATGTGCGCGCCGTCGGAAGCGGCGGTAAATCAAAATGTGGGTGGTGGTGGACGACTGTCGCCTTACAGGTGGTCGCGCTCCTGACGAAACCGGTCGCAGTAAGTCTGCCGTTCGTGATGCTCGCATTAGATTTTTTCCCGTTGCGCCGGCAGGTGGAACGATGCTGGTGGCGGTTGCTCCGGGAAAAGTGGTTGATGATCGCGCTGAGCGCCGCTGCAGCGGTGGGAGCGGTCGCGGCGCAGGAGCATTTGGAAGGGCTGGTCGAGTACACGTGTTGGGCGCGGGTGCTGGTGGCGGCGCGGGGCGTAGTGTTTTATTTATGGAAACTGATTTGGCCGGCGTGGCTTTCGCCATTTTATCCATTGGACAGCCGCATCAGCCTGCACAGCGAGGAATTCCTGGTGCCGTTGGTGTTTTGCGCGGTTGTCACGGCCGTAGCGGTGTGGCAACGCGGTCGTGTCCCGGTGCTGGCAGCGGCATGGTGGAGTTACCTGACACTGCTCTTGCCGGCATCCGGACTGTTGCAGGTGGGACGCCAGGCGGCGGCTGATCGTTACGCGTATCTGGCGATGGTGCCGGCGTTGATTGCGATTGGCAGCGGACTCATCTGGCTGTGGCGGCGAGGTTCAATGGTGTTTAAGACGATGCTGTGCCTGGTGTTGGGGCTGTGGTTTATCTTTCTCGGGTTGTCGACACGCAAGCAGATCCGCGTGTGGCGGAATGACCTGTCGTTGTGGGGAGAGGTGCTGGCGGATTTTCCCAATGATCCGCTGGCGAATTACAATGCCGCGATAGCCCTGCTGAAAACGGGGCACCTGGCGGAAGCTCGCGTGGCCGCCGAGCGCGCCGTGAACCAGTCCGATCCCCGCACGCCGCAACTGCCGATGGCGCGCGCGACGCTGGGCGCGATTTATCTGAAGACCCACGCGTACGACCTGGCTGTCGAACAACTCCGGCAGGCCATCGCCGCGGACGGGACGTTGTGGGCGGCGCGATACAACCTGGCGTGTTCGTACGCGAGACTGGGTCGCCTGGCCGAAGCGTATGACGAATTGCAGGCGGTGATCGTGGCGGAACCAGGGTATGCAACGTTGGCCGCGCGCGACAGCGAACTGGCTCCGCTGCGTGGCGACCCTGTATACGCGGATAGGCTCATCGCGTTGATCGGCGGCAAAGGGAGATGACGTTGGCGTGGGGGCGAGCTATAGTGGGCCATGGGAATACCGGCCCGGTTGATTGATTTTTTAGATGAGAGCAAAGTCCGTTACGAGATTTTGCATCACCCTGAGGCATTCACATCGCACGAATTGGCGGCAATCGAACACGTGAAGGGAAAAGACCGCGCCAAGGTGGTGATGGTCCGGACGGATGCGGAAATCGTCATGGCGGTGCTGCCGACGGACCGTCGTATCGACCTGGAAAAACTCGGTGCAATTACGGGTCGACCGACGACGAAGGCAGCGGAGGCGGAGTTCAAGCCGCTGTTTCCCGATTGCGCCATTGGCACGATGCCACCCTTTGGCCATTTATATGGCGTCGCGACTTATTTGGATCGGAGTTTCGCCGAAGCCGACAAGGTGGTGTTTGAGGCGGGTACGCACAGCGATGCGATCAAAATGAAATACGCGGATTACGAACTGCTCGCGAAGCCGATCGTCGCGGGCTTCGCGGTGAAGTTGAACGCCGGCTAAATCACGGCTGGCCGCTCGCAGCGCGGAGTCTTTGCGCTTGGGCAAGCTCGCGCTGGGCCTCCTCATGCAGTCCCTGCCTGTCCAAAACTTCAGCCAGTTCGCTATGCACCTCGGGGGCGTCCGGCTGGAGGCGGGCCGCCTCACGGAAATGCTCGATGGCGTGGACCAGGTCCCCGCGGCCAGCGAGGATCACGGCGAGGTTATTGTGGGCCTTGAACGCATTTGGGTCCGTGCGCAACGCGTCCGTGTAGGCGGCGACGGCATCATCCGTGCGTCCCAACTTCAGGAACAGATTGCCGAGATTGATCTGGCTGCGCGCGTTGTGGGGATCAAACCGCGCCGCCGCGACGTAGTGTGAGATGGCCTCGGTCTCACTGCCGTTCTCGGCCAGTAGATTGGCGAGGTTGTAGTGGGCGGTCGCGTTCCTCGGGTCGAGCCGCAGCACTTCGGTGAACTGCGCGATGGCCCCTTCGCGCTGGCCCATGCGGGTGAGCAATTGGGCCAGGTTGAAGCGCGCGACCTGCTCGTCCGGATTGATATCGAGTGCGGCCGCATAATGCTCCAATGCAGCCCGCTGATTGCCCTGACCCACAAAAATATCAGCCAGAGCCACATGAGCGGGGGCGTAATTGGGGGTATGTTGAAGCGTCTCCTGCAATTCAGCGATGCCCCGATTTGTCGCGCCAATCATCGCCAGCGCACTCCCCAGATTGCACCGCGCAATCGGCTCGTTCGGATCGATGTGCAAGGCGTCGATAAAATGGGGAATCGACTCCTTCGCCCGGCCGTCGGTCAACAAGGCCTGGCCAAGGTTGGTATGACCGCGCAAGCTGTCCGGGCGCTTGGCGACCACATCAGCCCAGATGGATTCCGCGCTTTGATACTGGCCGTTTCTTTGAACTGTGGCGATTCCAAGCGCGAGCGCCAATGCTGTCATCGCGCCGGCTTGTAGCCACGGGAAGACGCGGACGGGCCAACCGAATCGGGTCCAGAGGTTACGGCAAAGTTGATCTCCTCCTCCCAGTGCGACGGCCATGACCGCCATCAGGGGCAGGTACATTCTCCGCTCGGTGGCGGGCTCCGTCGGCAAAGGCAAGAAACTGGACGTCGGCGCCAGCAGGAGGAAGAACCACGCGCCCCAAAATCCCCACCACCAACGGCGGCGGATTGCCCACACGGTACCGGCGAACAGTGCCGCCAATAGTCCCGCAGCGGGTAGGCCACTTGCCAGGGTCGTTTCCCGGGGCCAGTCCGAATAATCCAGCACCAACCCCTGCGGCCACACCGACAGCCGCAAGTAATGCGCCACCACGGTCCATTGCATCTTGAAATAGTTCCAGGGCGACAAGACGTCCACCGTGAGACCGGATTTTGCCTTCAAGTTGGTCGTCAGCAGCAGCGACGCGAGCACGAGCCAACTCGCGGCCAGGCCTGCGTACAGTTCCCGACGCTCACGCAAGGCGGCGCGCCACGAGCGAGCCACAAAAATGGAATCGTAGGCGAGGACGAGCAGCGGGGTCATCACCATAACCTCCTTCGTGCCCATCCCAAGCGTACAGGCCATGATCGCCGCACCGAACCAGACCATCTTGCGTGGGGACTCGGTCCCGCGAATGAAACAGTACAGGGTCAACAAAAGAAACAGCGCCATCAACAGTTCGGTCCGCTGCAGCACATACGTCACGCTCTCAGTGACCAACGGATGCAGCATCCACAGAACCGCCACGGCATACGCGACCCACAACCTCTGGTTCGGTCCACCCCCAGCGGATGTTGTGTTGTCCCCCAATGCCCGGCGCGCGACCCCGAACACCAACAGCGCGTTGAGGAAATG